>DAIDTM010000418.1 GCA_027457205.1 Anaerolineae bacterium
CTACCGCATTGCCCATCGCGACGCCCAGCCCCGCCCATTCGATCATCGAAATGTCGTTGCCTTGATCGCCAATAGCAATGACCTCTTCGCGCGGGATGCCCCAGCGTCGCGCGAGCCATGCGACCGCGTTGCCCTTCGACACGTCGCGGTGCGTGAGTTCGACGTAGCGCGGGAACGATTGCACGACCTGCAACTGCGCGCTAAAGCGCTGCGTCAGTTCGCCCAGCAGCCGCGTCGTCGTGACTTCGCTGTTGACGAAGACGATTTTCTGCGGCTCGCCCCACAGCGACTGGGCAAGATCGGGGACGACGTGAAAATGATTGTGGTAACTGCCGACAAAACGCATCGCGTCTTCCGTTCCGCGCGGCGCGTAAAATTCTTCGTCCAAACAAGCCAGCACCGTCACGTCCGCCGCTGCCCACGCAATCACCTGGCGCGCCAGATCGAGCGGCACGGGCTGCTGGTACCACATCTCGTTCGTCTGCCCATCCCGGATCGTTGCGCCGTGATCGCAGATCATTGGCGACGCCAAACCGAGTTCGCGCGCGAACGGAACGGCGGTACGGAACATTCGCCCGGTTGCAATAACGATACGGACGCCGCGTTCTTGCGCGCGCCGCACCGCTTCGCGCACGCGCGGCGTGAACGGCTGCTGCTCGGCGCGCAACGTCCCGTCAAGGTCGGCGGCGATCATACGGTATGGCGTCGTCATTCGCCCGCATCGCCCAATTCAATCTCGATCACGCGATCCAAACCCTCCATATCGCGATGCAGCGTCACCGCTGCGCGCGGCAACGTCTGTCGCGCCAATTCAACCGCTGACTTGCCCTGTTCTTCCGAAATTTCGAGAAATGCGACCGCGCCGCGCGCGGCGTGCCTTCCCAACTGCGCGAGCAACCGCCGCATCACCGCCAAACCATCTTCGCCGCCCTCGAGCGCGACGCGCGGCTCAAAGGCGCGGATTTCGCGCGGCAGTTCGGCAAAGCGTTGGCTGGGGATGTACGGCAGATTGGACGCCAGCACATCGAACCGCTCAACCACTGGCTCCAGCAAATCGCCTTGCCGGAATTTCACGCGCGACTCAAGTTCTAACCGCGCGGCGTTGATCTGCGCGACCGCCAGCGCGTCGGGCGAGATGTCCGTTGCGAGAATCTGCGCGTGCGGCAAGTTGTGCGCCAGCGCGAGCGCAATCGCGCCGGAGCCGGTACCGACATCCACGATCACCGGCGCCGCGCGCGCGGCGGCAAGCGCAAGCTCGACCAGCGTCTCCGTCTCATGCCGCGGAATCAGCGTGCGGCGGTCGACGACGAAATCGAGTTCGTAGAATTCTGCATGACAGAGAATGTACGCCAGCGGCTCGTGCTGCGCGCGCCGCGCGACGTTCGCGGCGTAGCGCGCGGCGCGTTCGGGCGACATCGTTTCATCCAGTCGCGCCAGCAGCAACGCGCGCGTGGTTTCGAGCGCGTGCGCGAGCAGCAATTCCGCCTGCAAGCGCGCCTCGTGGTATTCCATCGTCGCGCCGAGCGCGCGCGTCGCGTTGACCAGGATTTCCTGAACCGTTTCCGGCTTGAAAATAAAAACGTCCCGCGTCAATCCAATCCTCGAATCGCTGGATGCAGCAGCGCGAGCGCGGCGAGCAGCGCGCTGAACGCGCCGCCGATCACGAACACCGTCGCCGCGCCCAATCGATCGGTCGCCCAGCCCGTGATGCCGAATCCAATTGGCAGCAGCACGAAAGAACCTAGCATATCGATGCTCGACACGCGCCCCAGCATTTCGCGTGGCACCAGTTCTTGCAGCGTGTTCGTCCAGATCAAACTAAAGAACGCAATCGAGCCGCCGAGAACGAGCGCGGCAATTGAGACGCCGATGATCGAAATCGGCAGTCCGTACGCCAACACCATCACGCCGCCAACAATCGTCGCGCAATACGCCACCAGCCCGCGCCGCCGAATTTTCTTGAATCGTCCCAGCCATACCGCGCCGAGAATCGAGCCGAGCGCAGCCATCGAGTACAGCCAACCGAGCGCGTTCACGTCCGCGTGCAGCGTATCTTTGACGAGAAATGGCAGCGCGACGCTCGTGGGACCGCTCAGCGTGATATTGCTCAACGCGAAAATCGAAATCGTGATCCACAACCACGGCGAGGCGAACACCGCCGCGACGCCGGCGCGAAAATCGCGGAGCGCGCTGCCGCCGGGCGCGTTGCTGGGCGCGCCGGCGCGCGCGCCGACCAACGGAATGAGACACGCGGCAGAAACGAAAAACGATACGCCATCGAACGCAAACGCCGTCGAGGTCCCTCCTTGCGCGACGATGAGCGAGCCGAGCGCGGGTCCCACGATGCCGGTGATCTGCGCGCTCAGACTCGTCAGCGAGTTGGCGCTTGGCAAACTATCGGTTGGCACGATTTCGGGCACGATGGCGGTGTACGCGGGCTGAAAGAACGCATCGACAAAACCGAACACGATGCTGGCAATGTAAATGTGCCAGATCTCGAGCGACTGCGCGAAGGCAAGCGCGGCAACCGCCGCAACCAGCGCGCCGCGCAACACATCCGATGCGAACATCACGCGTCCGCGCGGCAGACGGTCCACCGCGACGCCGCCGACGAGGAGAAACACGAGCATCGGCGCGAACGAGAAGATGAGCACCGTACCCATCGCCGTCGCGTAGCCGGTTTTCTCCAGCACCCACCACGCCAGCGCGATGCGATACAAACTGTCGCCGAGGCGCGAAATCGTCTGTCCGCTCCACAGGAATGCAAAGGCGCGATGTTTGAGCGATCGGAACAATTCCATGATCTATTTGGCGCGTGTCGGCGTTGGCGTCGTGGTCGACGACAGAGTCGCCGTTGTCGTGGTGGTTGCGGTTGGAGTCGCCGTTGGTGTCATCGTTGGAGTCAATGTTGGAGTAAGCGTCATGGTTGGAGTTCTCGTTGACGTTGGCTTCGGCGTGGGAGTAAACGTTGGCGTCACGACCGGCGTGATCGGAGGCCAATAATCAAAGAAATACAAACCGTAGTACAGCCGACCTTTGGGGTCACCCGGCGGCGACTTCCATTCAATCGTCAAAGTGAATTTGTCGTCGTTCACCAAACGCTGCACATCCCAATCGCTAAACATACCGCGCATCTTGACCGCCGCGCCGGTCTGGTCGTGCGTGCCGGTCCAGTACGAATTATCGACATAGTGGCGCGCGCCGTGAGTCGGGTCAAGATCGTTCGTCGTCGCGCCCAACACCTCACGCGCGATTTCAAGCGCGCGCGGATCGGGCGGATCGTTCTTGTGCTCGGCATAGGAAGAATATCGACTCAACAACTGTTCGTCAGTGTAATCGACCGTCCCGCCGAATCCTTTCTCCACGCGATTCCGCATCGTCCATGCGATTGCGGCGTACGCCTCCGACTTGAGCGGCTCGGGAAAAATCTGCGCCTCATAAGTTGCGACATTGGCGACTACTGAAACTTCGGCATCGGTAAAGCGCGGCGCCGGCGTTTCCGATGGAGCAAGCGCAGGTATTCCCGGCAGCGCGGACTGCCCGGACGACGAGATCGCATAGAGCACTCCCAACACCACCACGGAGCACGCCACGGCGACGAGCATGCCTACGCTCTGCTGAGTTGATTTCACCGCGCTCCTGTCCGATCAACCCACGACGATGCCAGTGTCCTTCAGTTTTGCGCTCTGGTCGTCCGAAATCAACGCGTCGATGATTGCGTCGAGGTCGCCATCCAGAATCTTGGGTAAATTG
>DAIDTM010000419.1 GCA_027457205.1 Anaerolineae bacterium
CACCTGCTCCGCGCGCGACAACCAGATCATCGTCGACAAGCCGGTGCCGCTGCCGAGATCGACGACGAGGCGCGGTCGCTCGATTTGCGCGAGCTGCGTCAGAATGTCCAGGAGAATCACCGGCGGCTGAGGACGATACGCGTCGTATCGATCGGCAAAGCCGGTAAATCGATCCAGGTTCGCGGCGAGGTGTTGGGGAATCCTAGTCAAGCGGGCATCCTGTGACAAGATCGAAATCGGAAATCGAAACGTCTAATCTCCAATCTCTAATTTCCAACATCCAACTCCTAACTTCCAATTTCTATATCGGCGGCCACGGCACGGGGGGCCAGTCTTCCGGCGGCGATGGGTACACGCCGCTCTTGATCAACTCATCGACGCGCTGCCGCAACGCCCTGAACTCGCGTCGCGAAAGCAGTCCGGCGAGCGACTCGGTCACCGGGTCGTCGGCGCGCATCAGACGCAGTTGAAGTTCGCAAATGTCTTTGAGCAGGTCTGCCGGAATCGGCTGCTCGATGAAATCCCACACCACCGTTCTCAATTTGGGATACTCGTGAAACGTCACGCCATGATCGATGCACCAGATGCAGCCATCCTGACCGAGCAGGATGTGCCCGCCTTTGCGGTCCGTGTTGTTGACGAGCGCGTCGAACGCGGCGATGCGTTTCATTTCGTCGCGATGCGTATCGCGCAGCGTAAAGAACTGCTGGTCGTCGACCGTTTCGATGAACAACTGGACGACGCCTTCGCCTTCCGGTCCATCGCGCAGCACCGAAGGCGGGATGTTGGGCCAGCCCAGCGCCGCGCTGACGAGGTACGCCGCGACCTCGCGCCTGGCAAGCGTCCCGGTGGGAAAGTCCCAGAGCGGGCGCTCGCCGCGGCTCGGCTTGTAGATCGCCAGTGTCTCCTGCGCGCTGTCGTGAACCTTCACGAGGAAGGTATAGTTTGAACTCCACGGGACCAGCTCCTCAACGTTCATCTCGCCGTTCGCGAGCAACGTGAGTATGCCGGCGGTATCGTGGGAAAATTTCTTTCGCTTTGCGGGTTTACCGTTCATATTGTCCATGCCAACCGCGCTGGCGAGGGTTGCGCCCGACGATCCATCGTCGAGCTAGTCGACCCGCCCGATCAAATCGAGCTGAAAAATAGTTGGATTGATCCGACGCTGTTTTGTAGCACGGAAATTGATTTCCGTGCGTTCCGCGCCAATGGCTCGTTAGTTCAGCGTCGCCTTCGCACCGTGACCGTTGCGCTTGGGACAAAAGTGCCCCTCCGGATCGATCGGACGACCGCATAGAACGCAGATCGGTCTGCCGCCGGCGACTACGCCTGCCGCGTGCCGCGCCAGCGCGCGCATTTGCTCCGGCGTCGCCCAGAATCGTACCACGTTGATCGTGGATGGATTCTCTTCCTCCGGCAATTCATACGCGACGAGCACGAGCAAGCCCTTTTCCGCGTCGTACCCCAGCCCCAACTGCCCGATCCGAAACACCGGCTCGATGGGCTCCGACAATTCCATTTCCGTTTCCGTTACCTGCACCGACGCTCCCTGATTTGCCGCACCCAGCCGTTCCAAGAGTTGATCGATTCCCTGCGACAGCGCCGAGACTTGCTCCTTTTCGGTGAGAAGCGTGATGATCTGGACGCCCTGCCGACCCTGCAAATAAAAAGTGCGTTTGCCCGGCTTGCCAATCGCGCCAACCGTAATGTGCGTCACTGGATTCAAATCGTGGATGATGTTTGCTTCTGGCATCTTCTCTTCTTCCTTTCGCTCTTTCTTCTCTTCCGTCTCTGGCTTGAAGGCGGGCAACTTGTCGCCATCGTTGAGTCGAAATAGATGCGCGCCGTGTTCGTTAAAGAAGAACACGGTCACCGACGCCGGACCCACCACGATCCGGTCAAAGTGATTCAAGTCCATTCCAAGGTAATGCGCGATGGCGGCTTTGAGCGGGTCCGCGTGCGAGAACACGGCGACGATTTCTTGGGGATGCGCCGCGACAATCGAGTCGATGGTCGCGACCATGCGCGCCTGCACTTCGTCGATGCTTTCGCCGCCGGGCGGATGAAAACCCACCGGGTGCGCTTGCATCTGCTTCCACTCATCCGTGCCATCGAGGTCCTTGACCTTCTTGCCCGTCCATTCACCAACGCGCGATTCGCCCAGTTCGTCGCGGATGTGCACCTCAAGTTTCTGGCACGCCGCGACGGCTTTTGCGGTATCCAGCGCACGGTCGAGTGGACTAGAGTAAATCGCGGAGAGGGGAATGTGGTTGAGCCGCCGCGCGAGCGCATCCGCCTCGCGCTGTCCCTGCGCGTTCAGGTGGATGCCCGGCGTCCATCCGGCAAGGCGTCCTTCTTTCAAATAATCGTTGCTGGCATGTCGAATCAAAAGGAGTATGGTCATTTGCTTTCTCTGCGGTTATTGGAGCTGCCACGCGGTCAAATCGTCCAGTTTCTGCTTTTCTTCTGCGCTCAACCGGAAACTGACCGCGCCGAGCAATTCCTGCAACTGCGCTGCGGTGTTCGAGCCGATGATCGGGCTGGTTATGATCGGGTCCGCCAGTAGCCACGCCACCGCGATCTGCGACAGCGTCTTGCCGCGCGTCTCCGCGATCGCATCCATCGCGTCGAGCAGCGCGATGTGGCGGTCTTCCGCGAGAAAGCGCGTCATGCGGTCGTTGCCCTCGCCGCGCACGCCGCGCGGCGTTGGCGCGCCGCGCCGGTACTTGCCGGTCAAAAAGCCGCCTTGCAGCGGACTGTACGGAATCACGCCCAGCCCTTCCGTCCGGCATACATCGCGCAGTTCGCGCTCGAACTCGGCGCGCCACACCAGGTTATAGTGCGGCTGAAGGCAATCGAACCGCGCCAGGTTGTGCTGCGCGCTCGTCCACAGCGCCTTCATCACCTGCCACGCCGGAAAATTCGACGCGCCGAGATACCGCACCTTCCCTTGATGCGTCAGGTCGTCGAGCGCGCGCAGCGTTTCCTCGATCGGCGTCTCGTCGTCTGGAAAGTGCAATTGGTACAGGTCGATATAATCGGTGCGGAGACGACGGAGACTGCTTTCGACCGCGCTCATAATGTGGTGGCGCGATAGCCCCTGATCGTTCGGTCCGCTCCCCATCTCCCCGCGCACTTTGGTCGCGACGACGACTTGGTCGCGCGGCTTGCCTCGCAGCCAAGCGCCGATGTACGTCTCGGCAACGCCGCCGGGATTGCCGGGATGCCAGCGCGAATAAATGTCCGCGGTATCGATAAAATTGACGCCCGCGTCAAACGCTGCGTTGAGCACCTCGTACGAATTCTTTTCGTCGGTCGTCCAGCCGAACGTCATCGTGCCGAGGCACAACGCAGAAACTTTCAGACCCGTATTTCCTAGTTTACGATACTCCATCTCATTTCCTCGAACGTTACTTGTCCCTTTGCGCCTGCCGCAGCGTCTCCGCAAACTCGCCCAACAGCATCGCCGTCGCGCCCCAGACTTTGTGTCCGTTCACGTTGAAAAAAGGAACAACGGTTGGAC
>DAIDTM010000420.1 GCA_027457205.1 Anaerolineae bacterium
GAAGTGCGCCGCGCCGCGCACGCGCTGAAGGAATTGGGCGGACGATTGCGCGACGTAACGCCGGTGCAACTGCCCGGCTTGGAGCCGCGGCATCTGATCGTCGTGGACAAGGTCGCGGCGACGCCGGGCAAGTACCCTCGCGCCGCCGGCGCGCCGAGAAAGAAACCCTTGACAAGATGAAATCGTGTGGTATAATATCGACGTATTGAAATTTATCAATACGTAAGGGTGGTGCTCCGGTGGTTACTAGAGAAGTCGATTGTGTGGCATTCTGCCGCGCACTGGGCGATGAGACGCGGCAAGAGATCCTGCAATTGTTGCAAAAGAAAGGCGAACTGCGAGTGAACGACATCGTCGCCGCGTTCAAGCGTTCGTCGCAGCCGACGATCTCGCATCATCTCAAGATTCTCAAACACGAAGGGCTGGTGACCCGCCGCCGCGTCGGCAAGGAAATCTTGTACGCGCTCGATGAGGACAACGTTGAAGAATGCTGCGGGATGCTGTGGTCCAAGTTCGTACCCGCAAAGACGCTGGCGGTCATTCCCAAATCGCCGCGCAAGGCGCGCGCGTGAGCAAGCCGCTGGACGAGCGGCTTTTTCTCCCAGCAATATATCGACACATTCAAATACATCGATTTGAAAGGAGAGGCAAGATGGACGACCAGAACATCAAGACGCAGGTGCGCGAACATTATGCGAGCATCGCGCGCGATGCGCTGGCAGGCACGCGCGACAGCTGCTGCGCGCCGGCGGACAATAACGCGTCCAGTTGTTGTGCGCCGACAAACGTCATCTCGGCAGATGCGATCGCCCTACCGACTGACATTGTCAACACGTCGCTGGGCTGCGGCACGCCGCTCGAGATCGCGCGTGTGCAACCAGGCGAAACTGTGCTCGATCTCGGCAGCGGCGGCGGGCTGGATTGCCTGTACGCGGCAAAGTTGGTTGGTGCGAGCGGGCGCGTAGTCGGCGTCGATATGACGCCGGATATGATCACGCTCGCCAACGCGAATGCGAAGAAGGTCGGCGCAACGAACGTCGAATTTCGCCTGGGCGAATTGGAGAACCTGCCGGTGGATGCCGCGTCGGTCGATGTGATTATCTCGAACTGCGTGGTGAATCTCGCGCCGGATAAGGATCGCGTTTTTCGCCAAGCGTTTCGCGTGCTCAAGCCGGGTGGACGCGTCGCGATATCGGATATAGTGACGCGCGCGCCGCTGCCGGACGCGCTGCGGTCGAACTTGGCGTCGTGGGCGTCATGCGTGAGCGGCGCAATCCCGGAGACGGAGTATGCCGACAAACTGCGCGCAGCGGGTTTTGTCGGCGTGGAAAAAGTTTCGGGCGGAGAGAATCTGACGGAGCCGGTGTACAGCGCGAAATTCATCGCGCGCAAACCGGAAAACACGTAGGGACGAACCGACGGGTCGTCTCTACGACATTATCGCGCCGTCGCAGACCTGCAACACGCGGGCGCGTTCGAGAAATTCGGGAGTGAAATCCTGCAAGTCGGTGGCGGTAATGAGCGCCTGCGGCGCGTCGATCACGGTCTGCGCGAGCGCGGCGCGCCGCGCCGCGTCGAGTTCCGACATCACGTCGTCGAGCAGCAGGATCGGGTCTTCGCCGGTCTCTTTTTTCATCAGCGCGACTTCGGCAAGCTTGAGCGACAGCGCGATGGTGCGTCCTTGTCCGCGCGACGCGTACGTGATCGCGTCGATGGGATTGGGCGCGGCGCCGTGATTGCGCTGGATGAGAAAGCGCACGTCGTCGCGGTGCGGACCAACGAGCGTCAGCGCCGCGCCCAGTTCGCGCGGACGCAGCATTTCGAGCTGCTGCTCGAATTTCTTTGCGATTTGCGCCGCGCGCGCGCCTTCGGTCGACGAAAGCGCCGTCGCATCCAGCACGACGCTCGGCTGATAAACCAAGCGCAATTCCTCGCGTCCATCGGTCAGGTGCGGGTGAATATCCGCGATCAACTGGTTGTAGCGTTCGATGGTCTCCGCGCGGCGCACGATCAGGTACGTCCCCTCGTCGATCAATTGCCGATCCCAGATCGCAAGCTCGGATGGATTGTAGGCGCGTTCGCGGAAATCGCGCAGCAAACTGTTGCGCTGCTCCACGACCTGGTTGTACTTGGAGAGCGCGCGACCGTAGCGCGGATCGATCTGTGAGAGCGTGTTGTCGAGATAGCGGCGGCGGTCGCCGGGCGAGCCGAACACCAGGTCGAGGTCTTCGGGCAAGAAGAGCACCGCGTTCAGTTCACCGAGTAGGTCGAGCGTGCGTTTGCCGACGCCGTTGACCTTGATGCGCTTGCTGACGCGTGCGTTGGCTTTACGCGCCTCTTCATTTTCGCCCCGGCTTTTTTCCTCAGCCGCCTGCACCAGCACAATCTCCAACTGCGTGCGCGTATCGTTCCGCTTGGCGACCTCAGTCTCGACGCGTGCGAACGGGATGGGCTCATCGTTCGCGCCCCAGCGAATCAATTCGCGCTCCGCGCCGGCGTGCGGCGAGTGCGCGGTTGCCAGATAAAAAATCGCCTCGAGCAGACTCGTCTTACCGCACGCGTTGTTGCCTTGCAGCAGCGTCACGCCCGGCGCGAGGTCGAGTTCGAGGTGCGCGTAGTTGCGAAAGTTGGTGAGCGCGAGACGGGTGAGATGCATGGGTGCCTCGTCGTTGGATGATGAGTCTATTGTAACAGGAAACAATCTGAAAATCAAACCCGCGTGGATTCGGCGCGGCGGTTTGACGCGCCACACGCCGCGTGATATACTCAAAAGCGAAGAACATCAAGAATTGGTTTAGGCGAGTGCGAGGTGAGAAATGACGCAACAATTTACAGTCATTGTCGAGCGTGATCCCGAAAGTGGTTGGCTCGTCGGCGAAGTCGCGGAATTGCCTGGTTGCTACACCCAAGCGCAAGATATGGTAGACTTAGAACGCAATATACGCGAAGCCATTCAAGTTTACCTAGAAACGAAACAAGATATTGCGCCTCTACCACAATTCGTTGGATTACAGCGCGTTGAGGTGGCTATGTGAGTAGTCTCAAGTTGCTAGCGTACCGTGATTTAGCACGCGTTGTGGAAATGGCAGGGTTTCACTGGAAACGCTCGCGCGGCAGTCACAATATCTTCCAGGCGGAGGACGGACGCGTCATCGTCATTCCAGATCACGGCAATCAAGCCATCGTTCGCCCGCTATTACGAAAGATCATCCGGGACATAGGGCTGACCGTAGAACAGTACAACACGCTTGTGGATAAATTGTAGCAGCTGTCAAATCATCGAACAATTTCGCACCGACCTCGAGCAAGGCGCGATCATCACAGTGACCGAGGGGAACGTCCGCGTTAGAGACCTGCCGATCGAGAAAGACCGCTAAACCAAGTAGCTCCTTGGACCTGGAGATTGGGCGATGAATCCATCGCAACGGCAACATTTTCAAGACCGCCGTTGGATTCTGTCTAGCGGCGTTGTTTTGCTGCTGACGCTTTTCTTCCTCTCCGCCTGCGCGCCTGCGCCCACTGCGATGCCGCTGCCGACCGCGCTGCGCGCAACCGCAATTGCCACACCTCGACCCACCGACACACCCCCGCTTCCACCCATGATAGTTGCGAAAACGCCGGTCGAACCGACACCGGAACCGCCTCAATCAACACCCACTTCCGCCCCCGACATTATGAGAACTCCCGACGGATACCAACAAGTAGTCGCCCCCACATCGCTTCTCTTCGCCAACGGCGACACATCGGGATACGACCATGCCAGCCCTTCGTCCGCGTTTGCCACATTCCCGTTCAATCCCGCCGAAGAGGTGCGGTTTGACATCACCGCAAAAAGCGCCGACACCAGCGCGAGTTCGGGAATTGTCCTGGGGGTGCCGCAGACGGGAAGATTCAATGCGCAGATCGGTATTCTCTATCAGAACGGTCGATGGATGGTATGGGACTATGGCGCACAAGAGACGCTTGCTACGGTTGAGGGAAGCGATGCCGCCTCAGCCCACCTGGCGCGGGTGATCGGATTTAATCAGCGCGGTTTCGTCTTGACGCTGACCGACGCGGAAGGTAATGTTCAGCAAATCCCGCTCTCCGTTCCCCTTGCCACAACGGGAAACCCGTTGGGTTTCTCGGTGCAAGCCGGACCTCAATCAACCGTTGACGGAAAGGCGTCGGTCGACGCGCCGGCAAATGTGAAAATCGAGCCGCCGACGCCCGGCCCCTACATTGTAGGAACAGGTCCGTATGCCGCCCAACTGAAAGCAATAGCAGGAGCACTGCCCGACGGCTATGCGATAAAAGCCCGCATAACTCCGTCCGGTGGTACAGGTAATACTGCGGCTTTTAATAAACATATTAATGGGGTAGAATTGCTTGGCGCACACGTCGATGCCAGCGGTGAAACAATTATGCGGTTTGTTTTTTACGGGGAAAACGGGGACGGCCCCTATTATTTCAATGCCACAGCAGGAACTCAGGTTTTTCCCAACGGCAAAATTTTTTTTGTGGGTTCCCCCGTGCCAGATGGTCGAGTAGACGTTTCTTCTTTGTCAAAGGGCGAGATTTTTGGTATTTCCGTGATGGAATCCGACGTCAATGCAATACTGCGTCACGATGAAAATCAGGTCGTAACAATTATTGCCGCAGTAAGCTTTACTGCTCCGAGCCAAAAAGACGCACTGATTCCCCTCCCGCCCGCATCACAATAAATCCGCACTATATTGACTTTCAATCATTTGTTTTGGTATTCTGTAAGTCAAGATGCATTGGAAAAAGATTCTCGGCCTATTTTTCTTTTTCACTTTATTTACTGTGTCTATTCCACACGCCTATGGTTGTGATCCATATTCTGGATCACAATGTGGAAATCAAAAATGTTGTACCGATAACCCGGGTTCTCCGGACCCGTGCGTAGCCCAGCCAAGAACCTGCGTCCCTGTTCCTGGCGGCGGCCCGACACCTGGCTCCTGTTCTGGACCCGCCCCGGTGTGCAGCGCGCAGTTTGACTGCGGCAACAAGGCGTGCTGGTCGTCGCCCGCATGCGTTGGCGGATCGTGGAGCTGCACCTGCTCAGGTTCACCGCCGCGCGGATGTACCTTTCGCATCTGAAACCCCTCTTGAATCCCAGAGGGGTTTTTGCTTTTCGCCTGGTGACTGCCCAGAATTCACCGCAGAGTCGCAGAGCGCGCAGAGTTTCCTCATTTTTTCTTCTCTGCGACCTCGGCGTCTCTGCGGTGAGATCAAGAGACGGGTAATCACCAGTTTTCGCGCCTTGCTGAACGCCGCGCGGACGTGGTATAATCTCGCGCGAATCCTCCCGCTGGGAGATGAGGACACGATTGGAGGCGTCTATGTCCTACGGCTATACCGGCAAAATTCTGCGCGTCGATCTGACGCGGCGCAAATCCGAGATCGAAACGCGCGGCGACGATTTTTATCGCGCCTATCTCGGCGGACGCGGAATGGTGGCGTACTATTTGCTGACCGAATTGCCGCGCGGCATCGACGCGTTCGACGCGCGGAATATTCTCGTCTTCGCGGCGGGACCGCTGACCGGCGCGGCAGTGTCCGGGCAGGGACGCAACGGCGCGGGCGCGAAATCGCCGTTGACGGACGGCTTTGGCAACGCGGAGGGCGGCGGCTACTGGGGCGCGGAGTTAAAGCGCGCCGGGTTCGACGGCATTGTCGTCGCCGGGCGCGCCGACCAACCGGTGTACCTCTGGATTCACGATGGCGGTGTAGAAATTCGCGACGCGGCGCATCTCTGGGGCAAGACGACCGGCGAAACCGAAGACGCGTTGCGCGCAGAACTAGGCGACCACGCGATTCGCACCGCGCTCATCGGTCCCGCCGGCGAAAATCTGGTGCGCTACGCCGCCATCGTCAACGATCGCTCGCATTTCGTCGGGCGGAGCGGCTTGGGCGCGGTGATGGGATCGAAAAATCTGAAAGGCGTTGTCGTGCGCGCCAAGCCGGGCAAAGGCGCGATGGAAATCGCCAATCCTGCCGGCGTGCAGCAAATTTCGAAATGGATGGGCGCGCATCTCGATCTCGTCGCCGGCTTGCACGAGCACGGCACCGCGCGTATCCTGCGCTCGCTCAGCAAAGCCGGCGGCTTGCCGACGTACAATTTCCGCGAGGGTCACTTCGACGCGAACGAAAAGATCACCGGGCAGACGATGAGCGCGTCGATCCTCGTCAAGCAGGAGACGTGCTTCGCGTGCGCGGTGCGCTGCAAGCGCGTCGTGCAGGTGAAGGAGAGCGCGCACGGCGCGGTCGATCCGCTCTACGGCGGACCGGAGTACGAAACGCTCGCGGCATTTGGTTCGCTGGAAGGCATCGATGATCTGATCGCGCTGGCGAAGGCGAATGAGTTGTGCGCGGCGTATGGTTATGACACGATCTCGCTCGGCGGCGTCATCGCGTTCGCGATGGAATGTTTCGAGCGCGGCATCCTGTCGACGAAAGAGACCGACGGCATCGAACTGAAATTCGGCAACGCGCGCGCGATGCTGCAGTTGATCGACAAGATCACGCGGCGCGAGGGCATCGGCGATGTGCTGGCGAACGGTGTGGCGCGTGCGGCGCAGCAGATTGGACGCGGCGCGGACGCGTTCGCGATGCAGGTGCACGGGCAAGAGCTGCCGATGCACGAACCGCGCCTGAAGCAAGGGCTGGGCGTTGGCTACGCGGTGTCGCCGACCGGCGCGGACCACAATCACGCGATGCACGACACGTACTATCTCAAGGAAGGCGCGCCGGTGAACGACCTCCGCGCGCTCGAGCCCGCCGCGCGTCCGCTGCCGGCGAACGATTTGAGCGCGGACAAGGTGCGGATGCTGGCGGCGTTCCAGAACTGGATGCACTTTTGGGACAGCGCGGTGATGTGCATGTTCCTGCCGTACTCGGTGGAGCAGATGGTCGCGCTGACGAACGCGGTCACCGGCTGGGACGCGGACGCGCACGAGTACCTCCGCATCGGCGAACGCGCGGCGACGCTGGCGCGTGTCTACAATTTGCTCGAGGGCTGGGACGCGCGCGACGATACGCTGCCCGCGCGGTTCTTCGAGCCGTTCGAGACCGGACCGCTGGCGGGCGTCCCACTGCCACGCGATCAATTCGCGGCGGCGACGCGCGAGTACTATCGGCTGATGGGCTGGGATGAGAACGGCGCGCCGACGCGCGCGCGACTCCGCGAATTGGGAATCGAGTGGGCTGTAGGTGGTGGATCGTGAGATCATGAGTAGGGATTTGATTCTTTCCGACGAATATGCTAGAATCGTGATGCACGCGACCGTGACCATAACTCAAGGATGAGACTATGCCATCAAGTGCAAGCGCAATGCCGCGCCCCTCGCGCGGCGCGAGGGTCCGAGCGACGAAAGACTTTATCCGCGCGATGCTCTTCCTGCTTCCCTCGCTCGTCATTTTTGTCCTGTTCGTATTTTGGCCCCTCTGGCAAAACTTGTGGCTCAGCACATACGCCACCGATCCCCTCGGCCGCCCATCCGTCTTCGTCGGATTGGATCAGTATCAGCGGCTGCTGACAAACCCCGATTTTCCGAACAGTCTGACGGTCTCGGTCACGTTCGCGCTGCTGACCGTACCGATGACGCTCGTGGTCTCGCTGTTCCTCGCGATCTTGACCAACGCGCGACTGCGCGGCGTTTCGATTTTCCGCATCATCTTTTCCTACACGATTGCTGTCTCCAGCGCCACGGCGTCGTTGATCTTCTTGTACCTCTTCAATACCGCGACCGGTCCGCTCGATTATTTTCTCACTTTGCTGAAATTGCCAACCGTGAACTGGTTGACCAGCCCGGCGACGGCGCTCCCCTCGGTGGCGATTACGACCATGTGGCTGCAGCTCGGTCTCAACACGATCATTCTGCTCGCCGGGATGCAAGGCATTTCGGACGAATTCTACGAGAGCGCGAAGATCGACGGCGCGGCGTTCTGGGATAGTTTCCGTCACATTACGCTCCCGCTCCTGTCGCCGACGATGTTCTTCCTGATCGTGGTGGACACGCTCGCCGCGCTGCAGACGTTTACCCAGGTCCAGGTGATGACGCGCGGCGGACCGGTCCAATCGACCGATGTCCTGGTGTACGCGATCTATCGTCAATTCTATTTCAACGGCAACTATGGCTACGCCGCCGCGCAGGCGACCATCCTCTTTTTCGTCATGCTCATTCTCACGGTGATTCAATTTGGCGTCATCGAGCGGAGGGTCTTTTACCAATGACAAGAAATTTTTCATTCCGCCGCACGCTTCCCAAGGTGTTCCTCTACCTGCTGCTGATTCTCGTGTCAGCCGCCGTGCTCTTCCCGCTCTATTATGCGCTGGATACCAGTCTGCTCTCCACGGGACAAGCCGCCAGTTATCCGCCGACGCTCTTCCCCACCGAGCTGCATTTCGAAAACTTTGCCGCCGCACTGCAACAAGCGCCGCTCTTGCGCTATCTGTTCAACAGCACCGTCCAATCGACGCTCGTGATGCTGGGACAATTGATCACGGCGAGTCTCGCGGCGTTCGCGTTTGCCTTCATCGATTTCAAATGGCGGAATTTCTTTTTCCTCCTTTTCCTCTCCACGCTGATGATTCCCTGGGAAGCGACGATCATTCCGAATTATCTCTTCGTCCGCTCGCTCAAATGGGCAGATACCTATCAGGGACTCGCCGTGCCGTTCATAGCGACCGCGTTCGGCACGTTCCTCTTGCGGCAATTTTTTCTCTCGATTCCCAAAGACTTGCACGACGCGGCAACCATCGACGGCTGCGGGCATCTGCGTTTCCTGGCGACCATCGTGCTGCCGCTGGCGCGCCCGGCGCTCGGCACGCTCGCCGTTTATAGTTTTCTGCAAACCTACAATCAATATCTGTGGCCCCTGCTGATCACGAGCAATCAGAGTATGCGCACGGTGCAGGTGGGCATCACGCTGCTGCAAGATGAAGAGCGCTTTACGTTCAACATCGTCATGGCAGGCATCGTCATCATTCTCCTGCCGACGATCATACTATTCGTCCTGGCAAATCGACAACTCATTCGCGGTCTCACCGCAGGCGCCGTTAAGGGGTAAAGGATCAAACGATGAAAGCCATTCGCATTCACCAATTCGGCGGACTCGATGCTCTGAAGTACGAAGACATTCCAGCGCCTACGCCCGGCAGCGGCGAAGCGCGGCTCAAGATCGAAGCGATCGGCGTGAACTTTATCGATGTCTACCAGCGCGTCGGACTCTACAAGCCGGCGCTGCCATTCACGCTGGGGCAGGAAGCCGCCGGCGTCGTCGATGCGGTTGGCGCGGGCGTGACCGATGTGAAGGTGGGCGACCGTGTCGCGTACACGACCACGATGGGGTCCTACGCCGAATACGCGGTCGTGCCGGCGTGGCGGCTGGTGCCGGTGCCCGCTGGCGTGAGCGCGCGCGACGCGGCGGCAGTGCTGCTGCAAGGACTGACCGCGCATTATCTCGCCTACAGCACCTATCCGCTCCAGCGCGGCGAGACCGCGCTAGTGCATGCCGCCGCGGGCGGACTCGGCGCGCTGCTCGTGCAAATCGCCAAGAACATCGGCGCGCGCGTGATCGAGACCGTATCGACCGAAGAAAAGGCGCGTCTCGCGCGCGCCGCCGGCGCGGACGAGGTGATCCTATACGAGCAGACCGATTTTGAAGCCGAGGTCAAACGGCTGACGAACGGCAAAGGCGTCGATGTGGTCTACGATTCGGTCGGCAAGACGACGTTCGACAAGAGTCTGAATTGTCTGCGCCGACGCGGTTATATGGTGTTGTGTGGACAGTCCAGCGGCGCAGTGCCGCCCTTCGATCCGCAGGTGCTCAATGCCAAAGGATCGCTCTTCCTGACGCGTCCCACCCTCGCCCACTATACCGCTGACCGCGCGGAATTGTCGCAACGCGCGAACGATCTCTTTCAGTGGATGCGCGCCAGCAAACTTAAAGTGCGCATCGACTCGACGTTTCCGCTCGCGCAGACCGCTGACGCCCATCGCCATCTCGAAAGTCGCCAGGCGATGGGCAAAGTGTTGTTGATCCCGTAAGGAGGTGCAATCGAAAAAGATTTGTCTGGCACTTACATGCACGATGATTCTTAGAGTCTGTCTGAAAAGTTCTAAATCTCTCGCAAAGACGCCAAGACGCAAAGGATTTAGCAAAAACTTCTTGGCGACTTTGCGGCTTTGCGTGAGTTTTAAGACAGGTTCTTAACTCTCGAGGAGGAAAGGAAAGAGATGAAACGCGCAATTCTCGTGATCGTGACGCTCGTGGCGTTCGCGCTGGCAATCAGCGCGTGCGCGCCGGCAGCAGCGCCAACAACTGCGCCGGCGGCGGTCGCTACCGTACCCGGCGCGACCGCCGCGCCGACTTCGGTCCCGGTTCCCGCCGGCGCGACCAAAGTCACGTTCTGGCACAGCCAGAGCGGCGATGTGGGCGGCAAAGTCATCCCGAAGATGATCAGCGATTTCAACGCCTCGCAGACCAAATGCTTCGCCACGGCGACGTACCAGGGTTCGTACGACGATGCGTTGAACAAACTCAAAGCCGGGTTGCAGTCCGGCGATATTCCGACCGTGATGCAATTGTACGACATCGGCACCAAACTGATGGTGGACTTGAAAGTGGCGACGCCAATGCAGGACTTTATCGACAAGGAAAAGTACGACATTTCCGGCATCGAGCCGAACCTGCTGGCGTATTACACGGTGAATGGCAAACTACAATCGATGCCGTTCAACAGCTCCAACCCGATGCTGTATTACAACAAGGACGCGTTCAAAGCCGCCGGGCTTGATCCGAACAAACCGCCGCGCACGTTCGACGAAGTGGAGCAGTACGCCCAGAAATTGACCAAGAAGGATGCGTCGGGCCAAGTCACGCAGTACGGCGTTTCGTTCGCCATCTACGGCTGGTTCTTCGAACAGTTCCTCGCCGTCTCGGGCGGATACTATACCAATAACGGCAACGGCCGCGATTCCATCGCGACGGCGGCGACGTTCAACAGCCCGGAAGGTCTCGCCATCGTCAACTGGTGGAAGAAGATGTACGACGAAGGTGTGGAAGGGAACTATGGGCGTAACACGACCGACACGCGCAATGCCTTCGTCGCGGGCAAGACCGCGATGATCATCGAATCCACTGCCGCACTCACCAGCCTGCTCGATGCCACGCAGGGCAAGTTCGGGCTTGGCACCGGGTTCTACCCACGCCCGAATGAAGACGCGTACACCAAGTACGGCACGATCATCGGCGGCGCGTCGCTGTGGATCTTGAACGGGCGTCCGCAAGCCGAACAGGACTGCGGCTGGCAGCTCGTCAAGTTCCTGTCCTCGCCGCCGGAACAGGCATATTGGCACATCAGCTCCGGGTACTATCCGACCAACAAAGCCGGCTACGACCAGCAAACGGATAAGGATTGGCGCGCCAAGTATCCGCAGTTCCAAACCGCCATCGATCAACTGCACATGGCGCCGAACACTCGCATCACGCAGGGCGGGTTGATCGGCGTGTTCCCGACCGCGCGGCAGACCGTTGAAGTCGCCATCGAGTCGGTGCTGCAAGGCAAGGCAACGGCGAAGGACGCGCTGGACAAAGCGGCGTCCGATGTCACGCAAGCCATCGTCCAGTACAACCAGACCGTCAAATAGTCTGCTTGTGACGCGACACTGCCGCTGTAAAACGTAAAGCGTAAAACGTGAAACGTGATGCGTGAGATCGCGTTTCACGTTTTACTTTTTTAGAGGTTTCCATGAAACGCTGGCTTGGAATTTCCATTGCGCTTCTCGCCCTCGTCGCGTGCAGCGCGCCTGCCGCGCCGACTGCAACGCTCGCGCCATCGCCGGTGGTTCAGAGCAAAACGATTTTGGTCAGCGCACATCGCGGCGGCGGGGCACTCGCGCCGGAGAATACGCTCGCCGCTTTCCGCAACGGCATCGCGCTTGGCGCGGATTTTCTCGAGATGGACGTGCATCTGACGAAGGACGGCGTGCCGGTCGTCATCCACGACCCGACGATTGACCGCACGACCGACGGTGTGGGACGCGTCGCCGATTTGACGCTCGCGCAGTTGCAGACGTTCAACGCCGCTGCGAAATTTCCAGGCGCGGCGGAAAAGCAAATCGTGCCAACGCTCGCGCAGGTACTCGACCTTGCCAAACCGACGAGCGTGCAGCTCGAAATCGAAATCAAAGTGAACGCGGACAACCAACCGTACCCCGGCATCGAGCAGAAGGTGATCGACGAGATCACGGCGCGCGGAATGCTCGACCGCGTACGCCTTACATCGCTCGACTTGGATACGCTGCGGCGCGTGCGCGCGATCAATCCAAAAATCAAGACGACCGCGCTGCTCTCGTTCACTTATTTCCGGAGCCATGACCTCGACCAGCCGGCGGCGGTGATCGACGACGTTGCGCGTTTCGCGGACGGGATCGGCGTCAATAGCGCGTTGCTGACACCGAAACTCGTGCAGGAAGCGCACAATCGCAAAATGTCCGTTGACGTGTGGACGGTGGACTCGGAATCGGAGATGACCAAGTTCATCAAGATGGGCGTGGACAGCATTACGACCAATCGTCCGGATGTGCTCAAGCGGTTGTTGACCAGATAGTCGCTTTCGACTTTATGTAACCTTGACAAAACTAGTAACTGGTAGTATAGTTTCTGGCGTGCCTGAAAAACGGCTAAATTTTGATACAAAGACCAAAGGTCGCCATATGTCTGTTCGCCACGCCGTGCTTGGTCTGCTCGCTCAACACCCGCGACACGGGTACGAATTGCGCGCGGCATTTGAAGCGGTCGTCGGCGGCGAGGAGAATTGGGATGTCAAGCCGGCACAAATTTACAGTACGCTCGCGCGGTTGGAAAAGAGCCAGCTGGTCGCCGAAGAATCTGTGGGGCAAGATGGAGGACCGGAAAAACGCGTTTACACGATCACACCCGCGGGGCGCACCGCGCTCCTCGAATGGTTTGCCACCGGCATCGAACACGAACATCAGCGCGACGAGTTCTTCATCAAGCTGATGCTCAGTCTGGTGTCGGGCGAAGCGAATCCGCGCGCGCTCTTGCAAACTCAGCGCAACCAACTGTATCAAGAAATGCACGCCGTCACCACGCAGCGCAATCGCCTGAATCCGAAAACCGAACTGGCGAGAATCCTGCTGCTCGACAAGGCGATCATGCACCTGGAAGCCGACTTGCGCTGGATCGATATGGCTGAAGGACGGCTCGATGAGGTCAAGCGGCAACCGCTGCCGGAGCCGGAAACAAAGCCGCGCGGAAGACCCAGGAAAATTTAGGATTTCAGATTTATGATTTAGGATTTGCCGGTTGCCACAAAATCTGAAATCATAAATCAAAATAGGAGTCTAAATGTCTCTCGTTCAGGCAGAGAAATTAACGAAAGTGTACGGCAAGGGCGATACCGCCGTCGTCGCGCTCGATCACGTCAATCTGACGGTGAATATGGGCGAGTTCGTCGCGGTAATGGGACCGAGTGGCTGCGGCAAATCGACGCTGTTGCACCTGCTCGGTGGATTAGACCGTCCCACGGAAGGAAGCGTGAGCATCGATGGTCAACCGGTTGCCAAGATGTCCGACAACGCGATCACGCAGCTGCGCCGCCGGAAAATCGGATTCGTGTTTCAATTCTTCAACCTCATTCCGATTCTCTCGTCGGTCGAAAACGTCGCGCTGCCGCTGCTGCTTGACGGCAAGAACAGCGCGCAGGCGAAACAAAAAGCAACCGAGTGGCTGCGCAAGGTCGGACTGGGCGACCGGCTGGGCAATCGCCCCGACCAGTTATCGGCGGGGCAGCAACAGCGCGTGGCGATTGCGCGTGCGCTGATTACAGACCCGATGCTCGTTCTCGCCGACGAGCCGACCGGGAACTTGGATTCGCGCTCGTCGGATGAAATTGCCGCGCTCCTGGCACAAGTGGCGAAGGGATGGGGACGCTCCG
>DAIDTM010000421.1 GCA_027457205.1 Anaerolineae bacterium
GAGCGTGTTGGTGATGTCGACCACGGGCTGCAAGCCGCCGGGCTGCGCCCAGTTGCCGATGAGCGCGTTAAGCATAGAGACGGCGCGTTCGGCTTGGAATGAATTGACGAAATTCGACGTGCGCCAGTTCGGATGCGCGAAGGCGTGCGGCGCAGCCATCGCAAATTCGCGTGCGATGCGGCGAATCGTCGCGGCGGGGATTTCGGTCTTGCTCGCCGCCCATTCCGGCGTGTAATCCTTGACACCGTTCGCCAGATCGTCAAAACCGATAGTATATTTACTGATGAACGTAGCGTCGTACAACTGCTCGGCGATGATGACATTGAGCATCGCGAGGAAAAACGCGAGGTCGGTGCCAGGTTTGACCGGCAGCCATTCGCTGGCTTTTTTCGCGGTGACGGTAAAGCGTGGATCAAGCACGACGACCTTGACGCCGCGCGCAATCGCCGCGACGAGTTCCTGCGTCTCGGAATTGGAGATCGCTTCCGCCAGATTGCGCCCGGCGTAGATGATGTATTTCGTCGCGCTGTAATCGCGGTCGGGCTCCTGGATGCCATACGTGAATAGGTTGGCGATGATCATCGCGTTGAAGCAGAGCGACCGTTGCGTGCCATAGTTCGGCGAACCATACGCGCGCAAAAGATTCTCGAATTGCGTCTGCGCCAAATTGTGTGTCGAGCTAAAGACCATCGCTTCCGCGCCGAACTGTTGCTTGATCGCCTGCATCTTGCCGGCGGTGTAGGTCAGCGCCTCGTCCCACGTGATGCGCTTCCACAGACCGCTGCCGCGGTCGCCCGCGCGGATCATTGGAAATTGCAGGCGGTCGGGATCGTACAGTGGGGCGACGCCGGCTTGCCAGCGCGGGCAGAGCATGCCGTTCGAGTGCGGATGGTACGGGTTGCCGTCGAGCTTGTACACTTTGCCGTTGAGGACTTTGGCGCGCAGCCCGCAGCGCCACACGCACTGCTCGCACAGACTGTACACCTCGCGGTCGAATTTCACCGGCGGCATCGGCGTGTTCGCGGGCACGGTTGCTGTACTACTATCGGACAATCCTTGCGCGAACGGGATCGCGCCGAGCGCTAGCGCGCCCGCAACTGCCGCGCTTGCGCCTAGAAACTGCCGCCGCTACATTTCCCATTCAAACACATCGCCTATTTTGATTTCGTGCTCACCCATCAGTCGCCCCATTCGATTGCGCGTATCATGCCTGGATTTCTTTCGCCAGCGTGATCAGCGTGGCGAGCGCATTTTGATCGCTCTCGTTCAGCGCCATCAGCGCTTGAAGATCGATCCGGCTGAACGCTTTCAGAATTTTGGGTCCGGTCTCGCGGTCGGAAAGTAGGCGCGTCACCGCGCGCACCGTCGCGGGATCGTGCGAAGCGAGCAGGGGCAGCAGCGCGCCCAGCTCGGGACGCCCTACCATGCTTGCCGGAACGTTCACCGACGCGCCGTTGACGGTGGTCGTCACCAATACCGGCGTGCCAAGCCATTGACGCGCGATCAGCACGGCGCGTTCAAATGGATGTTCATAGTGCCACACCAAGCCACCCAGAATGAGCAAGGTCGCGGCAATCAATCCAATCAATACGATATTGCCCACGTTCAGCCCGGCGTTTGCCTGATCGAGTCCGGCGTAGACATACTTCAGGTCGATGACCTGTCCACCGGTCGGCGCAGCGGGTCCGCACGGCGCGGCGCTGGCGGGCGGCGCAGTCGATATGCTGGCAACCGTCGTCGTGGTCGTCATGCTGCTCGTCGCCGGCGCGCTCGTGGCGCTGATCGTCTTGCCCAGCGCGGCGGCGTACTGTTTCGCGCGATCCATGTAATCGTTGGGATGGCACGACTGGCAGCTGCCTTTGACATCCGAGAGCGGGTCCACCATGCCGGCATGCGCGGCGGCTTTGTCTTTCGCCTTCACATTTCCGCCGTGGCAGAACTCGCAGAAATCGCCGAAGGCGTGCGCGGTGTGCCATGCGCCAACCGTATTGACCGGCTTTTGTTTCTGGACCTCGTGGCAATTCTTGCACGACGATACCGAAGACCCACACTGCGCAGCTGCAGGGCGGGGCAAAGCAATAAGAGCGATGGTCGCCAGCAGGAGCGCGGTCAGTAAGAAAAATGCGACGCGTGTCTTGGACATGGATTGAACTATTCCTCCACTAGATTCTGCAGATCGTAAAAAATTCCCAATCAAGCGGACAGTGTCCCTGATTTAGGAGGCAGAGACTTGGGCGATTTCGACGACCTGTTTCAATCGGGATAGTAGATCGATGCGTTCCTGGGCGATATGAGAATAGGTGTCTGTCACCTTCTGCGACAAGCCGAGCAGCTGCTCGGCACGCGCTGGCAGAAGCACGCGAAGAGTTCGCGCCGCCTCGCCCAGTTTTTTCTCACTCACCCCGCACGACTGAGCGACCTGGGCGATGTGTGTGTGCGTGCGAACCTCCGCTGCTTGATTCACCACGAATTGACCCACGACCAGCATGGCGATGGACGTATTGCCGACGACGACGTATCCACGCGCGCAGGATAATCCGGCGTGGCATTGCTCCAATCGCGGCGGGTTGCCATTCTGCACACCGAGCCGTTTCCAGGTGGCTTGGCAATTCGCGCGACCGTCAGCGGTAGAGAGGATGAGAGTACAGAACGCGCAAGGATTGCTGAACGGAGTCAGCCGATTGCCGTCGGTGTCGGTCAGGACGGCTCCGATCTCACTCGTCAGCGCGAACACATCCTGAATTGACTGAAGGCAATCGAGCGGGAGGACGCGATCGGCGCGCAGAGCAACGACGGTTTGTTCCACGGCGTTGGTCGCGGCAATGGATTCAGAGTGGTTTTGCCCTTCGAGCCACGTGTCGATGGCTTGCCGCGAAAAGCGCCACCGCCCGCCCATTCGCACGCCGGGCAGGTATCCATCGTTCAGCATCCGATAGATGGTGGTACGGTCTAGTTGGAGCAGTTCCATCAACTGTTTGGTGGTGAGCAAGTCGTTTGTCAGCGCGGTCATGGACTCGTCCTTGTCGTCTCGCTATCGATAGAGCGGTTACTGCGCGATGGACGCGAGCGGACCCCCGTGGTGAGTCGGCTGCGCGGGGTAAGAAACTGGCGTTCCCAGCGTATTGGCGAACCAGGTGGCGCGCTGCAAATAATCGTCGGGGTGGCACGCGTAGCAACTGGTGTACGCGTCCTGGAGTGGGTTTGCAACCAATCCGACGTGCGCCAGTTCCTTGGTTTGAGCAGTGTCATTGCCACCGTGACAGTTCCAGCAGGCGTACCGATGCCCAAAGACCGAGTGCCAGTCGGTGGTCCCCAGGACCGGGTGCGTTTGCGCGTGGCACGTGTAGCACGAAGACGTGATGTCTCCGCACTGCGCGCGCACGACGGAGGGCAGTGCCAGCAAAAATAACACACCGATCAGAGCCAACGTCAAAGATGCTTTTGTGGACATACAGACCTCCTTGTCCTTTCGTTTTTGTCTGGCGTGCCGCCGGTAAGGGATAGATTCACAATAATGGTTCCTGCTAACTAATATTAT
>DAIDTM010000422.1 GCA_027457205.1 Anaerolineae bacterium
CGCGCGGTGTACCAAATCACGGACGCTCGCGCTACGAACTGCCGTGGCAGAGCGTCACGACGATCGCGCAGTGCCGCGAACGGTTGGAGGAGAGCCGGCGGATGCGGCTGGCAAGTCTGGAGCTGTGGCCCCAGCCGCCCCATCTAGAAATCGCTTACACGCTGGCTTTTTCTCCAGACCCGATCAACGCGCCGGTCCGTTTCGTTCTGGGTTTGCGGCACGACGAAGCGCACGTAGAGCAAATCAGAAAGATCGTCGCGCAGGTAAAAGCCGCGCGCAACTGACAAGAGGAAAAATGCTGGACACAACAAACCCGTTGGTCGCAACACAAGTCAATCGAATCGGATATGCGGCGACCACCGTCGTCGAGTCGCGCGCGGCGACATCGGCGGCGCATCTCATCCGCGTCGCCAAACCGTATGGCTTTGATTTTAGAACGAGCCAAGCCGCGCGCTTGTATCTTCAAACGGACGAGGGAGAGGCATACCATCCGCTTTCCATGTCCTCGTCGCCGACGCGCGATTACCTGGAGTTCGCGGTGCACCGCTCGCCGTCGGCGTTCAAGCGCGCGTTCTTCGCGCTGAAACCGGGCGACACGGTCGGCATCGAAGGACCGTACGGTCGTTTTTTCCTCGATCCTGAACGCCCAGCGATTCTGATTGCGGGTGGCATCGTCATCACGCCGCTGAAAAGTATGATCGAGTACGCGACCGACGCACAACTCGCGACGCCGCTCACACTCATCTACAGCAACCGCACGCCGGACGAGATCGCGTTCAAAGACGAATTGGACGCGATGGCGGAGAAGAACCCGCGCCTCGATATCGTTTACACGATCACGCGCCTGGAACCGCATCACGCGTGGGATGGACGCGTCGGTCGAATTGACGAGAACCTCCTGCATGATGTATCATCCGATCCGCGCGACGCGCGCTATTACCTCTGCGGCACGCCGAGTTTGGTGCACGATACGACTCAGCGGCTGATGGCACTGGGCGCGCCCCAGGAGCACATTTTGCAAGAACAGTTTCGCGGCTATACGCGCCACGCGCATCTCGCCGCATAATCGAAAGGCATGATGACCAACAAATCGATTCATCCCGATACGACCCTCGGCTACGTTCACCTGAATGTCTCCGACCTGACTCAATCGCTGTCGTTCTACCAAGAAGTACTCGGCTTTCAAGCGCAGCGCCGCGACGGCGACACGGCGTACCTCGGCGCGGGACAAGCGGACACGCCTTGCGTTGCGCTGACGGAACGCCACGGCGCCATCAGACCCGAGTTCGCGACCGGGCTGTACCACTTTGCTGTCCTCGTGCCTTCGCGGCTGGAACTCGCGCACTCGCTGCGGCGGCTCGTCGAAACCGAATATCCGCTGCAAGGTTTCGCCGATCACCTGGTCAGCGAAGCGATCTATCTCGCCGACCCGGACGGCAACGGCATCGAAATCTATCGCGACCGCCCGCGCAGTGAGTGGTACGACGCGCAGGGCAAGATCAAAATGGCGACGGATCCACTGGACGTGCGCGGCGTGCTCGCAGAATTGAACGGACACGACGGCGCGTGGCGCGGTTTCGACGCCGCGACGAAATTGGGGCACATGCATTTGCAGGTGGCGAACGTGCGCCAGGCAAAAGCATTTTACAGCGACGTGCTTGGGTTCGATCTCATCATGATGTACGGACCGAGCGCGGCGTTCGTTTCCGCCGGTGGTTACCATCACCACATCGGTATGAACACGTGGAACAGCGCGGGCGCGCCGCCGCCTCCGCCCGAATCGATCGGCTTGCGCGAATTCGTCGTGCGCTTGCCCGATCTGGACGCGTTGAGCCAGGTCGCCGGTCGCGTGCGCGCCGCCGGGCTTGCCATCGAAGAAGAAAACGAGGGCTTGCTCGTGCGCGACCCGTCGCAGATCGCGGTCGTGCTGACGGCGGCAAAGCCGGCGTAATCCGCACGCCGATGAATCATCAAGACCATGTGAACCTGCTCCGCGCCGGCGTGCCGGCGACCGGCGGCGTGTGGACGGATTTCGGATCGGGCGCGGGCGCGTTTACGCTCGCGCTCGCCGAACTCATCGGCGCGTCCGGCGAAATCTATTCCATCGATCAAGACGCCGCCGCGCTGCGCGAGCAAGAACGCGCGATGCGCGCGCGTTTTCCGCGCGCCGTCGTCCACTATCGCGCCGCTGATTTTGCTTCCCCGCTTGACTTGCCGCCTCTCGATGGCGTCATCATGGCGAACGCGTTGCACTTTGCGCGCGACCAGGAACGCGTCGTGCGGTCGATCAAGCAGTATCTACGCCCCGACGGGCGTTTCATTTTGGTCGAATACAACACAGACCAGGGAAATCCGTGGGTGCCGCACCCGCTTTCGTTTGGAACGTGGCAAGCGCTCGCGCGTCGCTGCGGCTTTGAGCACACGCGCCTGCTGGCGACGCGTCCCAGCAGTTTCTTGCGCGAGATATATTCCGCGTTGAGTTGGTAATTGAAGTTACTTTGGCTCTATAATTCTATCGTCCTTCCGCAAGTTTGAAAACCTGCGCGGGAGGATCAGGGGGTCGCATTTTGAGTTTCAATCCACCACAACCTGTTCCCGAAAAGCGGGAACGCATCGCTTACAAATGGAAGGTGCTGATGACGGTCGTCTTCGGCATCTTTATGGTCATTCTCGATACGACCGTCGTGAACGTCGCGTTCCAAACGCTGCAACAAGAATTTGGCGCGACGCTCAACGACGCGCAGTGGATCATCAGCATCTACGTGCTCGCGCTCGGCATCAGCACGCCGCTCTCGGGCTATCTCGCCGATCGCTTTGGCGCCAAGCGCGTCTATCTCGGCGGACTGTTCATTTTCGTCGTCGGCTCGCTCCTGGGCGGAGTTGCGCCGAACCTCGGTTTTCTCGTCGTCGCGCGCGCGATCCAAGGATTTGGCGGCGGCATTGCGCTGCCGCTGGGCGCGGCGCTGCTGCTCAGCACCTTCCCAGTCGAGGAACAAGGCAGCGCGCTCGGCATCTTTGGCATCGCCTCCCTCGTCGCGCCGGCGGTCGGTCCCATCCTGGGCGGCTGGCTGGTCGATCACAATCTATGGCGATTCATCTTCTTCATCAATCCGCCTATCGGAATCATCGGCGTAATCCTGGGTTCGCGCTTGCTGCGCGAGCACAAGGGCGACCGATTGCCGTCGTTCGATAAATGGGGCTTGCTGACCGAGATCATCGGCTTTGGCGCGGTGCTGCTTGCCGCGTCGCTTGCCGCGAATGAAAGTTGGACATCGCCCGATGTGTTGACCTGGTTCGCCATCGGCGGCGTTGGCTTGATCGCGTTCGTGTGGGTCGAACTCTACGTCGCCAAAGAACCGCTGATGGATATGCGCCTCTTCGCCAAACGCACGTTCCTGAACGCGAGTCTGCTGGGCTATGTCAGCGTCATCGCGCTGTTCGGCGCGGAATTTCTGCTGCCGGTCTACCTGCAAGCGCTGCGCGGCAGAAGCGCGCTCGAAACCGGGTTGATCTTGCTGCCGCTCGCCGTGACCGGCGGTATCTCATCGATCCTGGCAGGACAATGGTACGATCGCTTGGGTCCGCGCCCGCTGGTCGCCGTCGGCTTTGGCGTTTTGATCATCAACACCTGGCAACTCTCGCTGCTCAAAGCCGATACGCCAATCAGTTGGATCATCGTTCTGCTCGCGCTGCGCGGCATCGCGCTGGGTTTGACTGTGCAAACCACGTTCGTGACCGCGCTCTCTGTCGTGCCGGTACGTCACCTCGCGCGCGGCTCGTCGCTGTCGAACGCGACGCGCAATGTTGTGCAAGCGATTGGCATCGCGCTGCTGGCGACGGTGCTGGCAAGCACGCTGTCACCGCAAGTCGCCGCGCTGCAAACGCAATTCACCGCGACGCCGGCGGCGGCGAACGCGCCGCGCCCCGCGCTGTGCGACGCGCCGGCGAAGACGCTCGCCAGCGCCAGCCGCGGCGCGGCGGGCAGCGTGAGCGCGCAACTGCCGCCGAACGCCGCGTCGCTGATCGCAGAAGCGTGCGCCGAAAATGTCGCTGGCTTTGAGCGCGCGTACACCGTGACGTTTTACGCCGCGCTGGTCGCGCTCGCCATGGGGCTGCTGCTGCCCGGCTGGCCGTTCAAGTGGGCAGGACGGCGCGCGGCGGATATGCCGGTGGTGGGACATTGAATCCAAGACCGGGCAGAGCTGGCGTTATTCGACAGACACTCTAATTTCGTTATAATACGAGGCGTGACAACGCCTCGTATGTTTTTTCTCGGCGCGCCGCGCTTTGAACGCGGCAAGCGCACCGTCGAACTAACGACGGCGAAAGCCATCGCGCTGCTCGGTTATCTCGCCGCGACGCGCGAGCCGCAAACGCGCGAACACCTCCTCGGCTTGCTCTGGGCGGAAAGTTCGGACCAAGCCGCGCGCAAGAATTTGCGGAACGCGCTCTGGGCGATCCGCAAGTCGCTCGGCGAAGACGCCATCGTTGCCGACAATGACCGACTCGCCATCAGCCAATCCGCGTCGGTGGACGTTTGGGAATTTGAACAAATTGCAGATCGCAGATGGCAGATGGCAGATTCCTTCTCCAAATCTGAAATCGAAAATCTGAAATCGAAAATTGATCTTTACCGCGCGCCTTTCCTCGACGGTCTCCTCCTCGACGACGCGCCGGAGTTCGAGATTTGGCTGACCGCCGAGCGCGAGCGGCTGGCGCAGTTGAATTTGCGCGCGCTGTCCGCGCTCGTCGACGCGTACCAGCGCGCCGGCGATTGGCGCGCGGTGAGCGAGACCGCGCAGCGCGCGCTCGCGCACGACAACCTGCAAGAGCCGATGCACCGCGCGCTGATGCAAGCGCACGCGCGGCTGGGCGAACGCGCCGAAGCGCTGCGCCAGTACGACACGCTGCGCGCCACGCTCGACCGCGAGTTGGGCGTTGCGCCGCTGCCGGAGACGGAAACGCTGCGCGCGGCGATTGTGAACGGCGAGATCAGCGTAGGGGCGCAACATGCTGCGCCCCCGCTAACTGCACCCAGACGCCAAACCGCGCTGATCGATCAAACCGCCGCGCCGTACATCGGTCGCCGCGCGGAGCGCACCGCGCTCGACGAAGAACTGGAAGCCGCGATGCGCGGCAGCGCGCGCGTCGTCTTGCTCACCGGCGAAGTCGGCATCGGCAAATCCCGGCTGTGGCAGGAATGGTCGGCGACACTCTCGCCCGATTTCTGCGTTCTCGCCGCGCGCTGCCTCGACTCAACGCAGGCGCTCCCGTTCGCGCCGCTGACCGAAATGTTCAGCCGCCGCGAGATCACGCAAAAACTTTTCACCGCGCCCTCGCCGGTCCCGTCGATCTGGCTCGCCGAGGTCGCGCGGCTCTTGCCGGAAATTCGTACGCGCTTTCCCGATCTGCCCGCGCCTGCCGCGCTGCCGCCAGACGAAGAGCGCCGCCGCGTGTTTGAAGCGTTCACGCAATGCCTGCTCGCGCTCGCGCGCCCAATCGTGTTTTTCGTCGACGACGCGCATTGGGCAGACCGCGCCACGCTCGATTGGCTCGACTATCTCGCGCATCGCTTGAACCGCGAGGCACTGCTGCTGATCGTCGCGTATCGCCCCGAAGACGCACCCGCGCCGCTCATTCATCTTGTCGCGGGCTGGGGACGTGAAGGCATCGCGCGGCGCGTGCCGCTCGCGCGCCTGACGAACGCCGAGTCGGCGGCGCTCCTCGTTTCGCTCGGCGGCGATCCGGCGCTGGCGGCGCACGTCCACGCGCAGACTGCCGGCAATCCGTACTTCTTGATCGAACTGATCCGCGCGGGGACCGATCAAGCGCCGGAGGTGCTGACCGAACTCGTCCGCGCGCGGTTGGACCGATTGCCGGAAACGGCGCGCCAAGTTTTGCAAGCCGCGGCGGTACTCGCGCCCGATTTCGATTTTGCGGCGCTACGCCGGACAAGCGGACGCGGCGAGGAAGAAACGCTCGCCGCGCTCGACGCGCTGTTGAGCGCAGCGGTGCTGGTCGAACAGAATTCGCATTACGAATTTTCGCATCCGCTCGTCGCGACCATCGTGCAGGACGGACTC
>DAIDTM010000423.1 GCA_027457205.1 Anaerolineae bacterium
GGACGATTTCGTCTGGGTCCTCGAAATCTCCGGCGCGGTCCCGCCCGCGCATCTTGCTGGCAGCTACGCCGGCGCGACCGGCGAGCGGCAGCCCGCGATGTATTTTCCTCTCGGCGGCAGCACGATCAAGGGTATTAGCAAGCCGGGCGTCATCATCTGGAGCCGCGTGTTCGTCGCGAACAACCGGCTCCACTGCGATCTCGGCTTGGGCGAGTCGGTCGCCGTGCCAGAAGCCATTGCGCAAGAAAACTGGAAACTGACGACGCCGGAATGGCCCATGATGCATCTGGTGCTGCGCGGCATCACGCGCGACCAGTTTATGGCGCGGCACAAGGCAAATCACATTCAGGTGGCTTTCGCGCCGGATGAAACCGGCGCGCGTCAGGCGCTGTTCGCCAAAGCCGCGGCGATGAACGAACTGGGGATTTACGTTTCGTTCTGCGGGAAAATCTAGGCGGCAAACGCAGGACGGAAGGCAAATGAAGGATCGTTGCCTTCCGTCCTTTTGTTTCTCAGCGACTTTGGATTATCTATTCCGGTTTTTGAGTGGTCTTTGCCGTAGAGGTTTTCGACGAGCCACCCTTTGGGTCGTCGGGTGAATCTTTGGTCGCGGAGCGAAATTCAGAAAACATTTTGCCGAACGATCGTCCGAGATCGGTCAAGCGCGCGGGACCAAAGATCAACAGCGCGATGATCGCGATCAGAATTAGATGAAGCGGTTGCAAACCAAACATGCGTTTTTCCTTTCTGGCGCGTGGCGCAGGCGGCTCGCCTGCGGGCTAGCAGCCCGCGCTCCAACAATTGTATGCGCTCACCGCTGTACCCACCTTGTCGGCGCGTGTCAATAGGTGTATACTTTCGACCCAGGAGGCACATATGCAGGAGTTGTTCCAAACGATTGTCGAAGCCATGCGCAACGGCGAGACCGTTGCCGTACTGACCGTCGTGCGCGCCTCCGGCTCGACCCCGCGCCATCTCGCCTCGAGCATGATCGTGCGCGCGGACGGCACGTTCGTCGGCAGCATCGGCGGCGGCACGATGGAATTGCAGGCGATCCAAGACGCGCGCGCGGCAATCGTCGAAAAACAGTCGCGTCTGTCGGATTACAATCTGACCGGCAAAACGCCGGGCAACGTTGGCTTGTGCGGCGGGACGGAGCAAGTCTTCATCGACGTGGTAACGCCGACTGCGAAATGAGCCAGAGGATAACCCAATCGATGCGCGAAATTTACGAGGCATGTATCCAGATTTTGGAGGAGGGCGAATCCGCGGCGATTGCCACCATCATTCGGGCGGACGCGCGCTGGGTGATCGGCAAAAAAATGCTCGTTCGCATCGACGGCTCGACGTTGGGAGACCTGGGAGACGAACCGCTAACCGCATACGCGCAGGCGTTGGCGCGCCGGTCGCTGGCTGCCGAACAATCGCAGCGAGTCGCTTTGATTCAGCAAGACGGTGCTCTCGGCGATGCGCCCATGGGAGAACCGGGTCAAGTCGAATTGTTTGTCGAAGTCTTGCAACCGAATCCGACGCTGCTTCTGATCGGCGCTGGGCATATCGGCGAAGCGACGATCAAACTGGCGAAGATGCTGCGGTGGCGCGTGGTCGTCATCGACGATCGTCCCGATTTTATCACGCCCGCGCGTTTGCCGGAGGCGGACGAACGCATCCTCGTCCAGTACGATCCCAAGACGGAAATGCTTGCCGAGATGCCGCTAAAAATCACACCGTCCACCTTCGTCCTCGTCGCCACCTGGGGCTGGGACGAGCCCGCGCTCCGACAAATCGCCGCCGCGCCGGCAGCGTACATCGGCTTGGTGGCGAG
>DAIDTM010000424.1 GCA_027457205.1 Anaerolineae bacterium
AATCACCGGCGCGTGCGCGCCCGCGCCGACGCCCGTGCCCACGGCGGTCCCACCAACCGCTGTACCGCCGACGAAGGTACCCCCTACGGCAGCGCCCGCCGCGTTCGACATCAAGCCGGTGTTGGACAAGTATTTTACAAACTTGCCGGATGGTTTCAGCACGATTTCGCCTGCCGCGTTGAAAGAACAGATCGCGGCAGCCAAGCCGTTCATCGTCGACCTCCGCGAAACTAGCGAGATCGCCAGCGCGGGTTACGTCGACGGCGCGGTGAACATTCCGGTCCGCACGTTCATGAAGAATCTGGACAAGCTGCCAGCGAAGAACCAGCCGATCGTCGTGATGTGCGGCAGTGGTCATCGCAGCGCGCTTGGCATGGAAGCGTTGCAGCTGCTCGGCTACACCAACGTCAAGTCGCTCGCCGGCGGCTTCGGCGCGTGGAAAGCCGCGAACTTGCCCATTGCGACCGGTACGCCGGCTGCGCCGGTTGCCGGCACAGCGCCAACGGTCGACAAAGACCTGCTCGCCGCGCTCGACACCTATTTTACTAACTTGCCGAATGGTTTTGGCACGATCGCGCCCGCGGCGTTGAACGACATGCTTGCCGCATCGAAACCGTTCCAGGTCGACGTGCGCGAAACGAGCGATGTCGCGTCGAACGGCTACATCGCCGGCGCGACGAACATTCCGGTTCGCACGCTGATCAAGAACCTCGACAAGCTGCCGCAGGACAAGACCGCACCGATTATCGCCGAGTGCGGTTCCGGTCACCGCAGCGCGATGACGATGATGGCGCTCAACCTCTTGGGCTATACCAACATCAAGTCACTCGCCGGCGGATTCGGCGCGTGGAAAACCGCGAACCTGCCGATCACCAAATCGGCGAACTAAACGCAAGACCCTTCGGGTTTTCGGAAACCCGAAGGGTCTTTCATTTCAGACGTACTCGCTTCTAGCTTTCGATGCCGCAGCCACTGCCTCGCCCAAGCCGGCTTGGCGCAGGAACGCTTTCACCACATGCACTGGCACTGCCATGCCCACATCAGGACCAGTGATCATCGTATTGATTCCGACGATTCGCCCATCGATGTCCACCAACGGACCGCCCGAGTGTCCGGGGCGCATACGCAGACTCACTGCGATCCACTCACGTCCGCTCGCCGCCATCTCCGGCAACTGCGAACCTTCGCCGATCACGATCCCCGCCGTCACTGCGCCGGCGACGCCAAACGGATGCCCGATCGCCATCACCCACTGCCCGGCTTTCAGCAGCCGCGAATCGCCCAGCTCGATGGTCGACAACCCGGTGGCGTCGACCGACAGCGCCGCAAGGTCGCGGCGGTCGTCGCGCGCGAGAAGACGCGCCGGCAGCGTCCGTTTGTCGGGCAACGTCACCGTCAAGCCGCGCCGTCCGCGCACGACGTGTGCGTTCGTGACGATCAAACCATCGGGATGCCAGATCGTTCCCGCGCCCGCGCCGCCATGCCCGTTATGAATCTTGACCAGACTCCGCCGCACATCCTCAACCGCGCCGGACATTTCGTCGTTCAATTGCTGGATCAAGTTGCTAATCGCACGCTCCTATCC
>DAIDTM010000425.1 GCA_027457205.1 Anaerolineae bacterium
CGCGCATCATTCTCTACACCGACGGCGCGGCGCGCGGGAATCCGGGTCCCGCGGCGATTGGCATCGTCCTGACTGACGCGCGCGGCAACGTCTTGCAGGAACTCGGCGAAACGATCGGCAACACGACGAACAACGTAGCAGAGTACCGCGCGTTGCTGCGCGGCGTGACGCTCGCCGCGGCGCGCCGCGCGGACGAGATCGAAGTACGCACGGATAGCGAACTAATGGCGCGGCAACTCAGCGGCGCGTACCGCGTCAAGGCGGCGAACCTGAAACCGCTGCACGAACAGGCGCAGCGCGCGCTGGCGCAATTCGCGCGCGTGTCGGTCCGCCACATCCCGCGCGAGCAGAACCGCCGTGCGGACGCGCTAGCAAATGCGGCACTGGACAAGGAATGATGAACTTTTCAACGGAGTTCGACGTATGAAACTACTCGCACTGCTCTTCGCGCTTGCCTTGCCAATGCGGATCACGAAGGACACCACGCTTCCGCCGAACGGCGTGTATCACCAAGCCGTCATCATCGCCGCCAGCAACGTGACGCTGGATTGCAACGGCTCGACTTTTATTGGCGACGGCGTCGGCGTCGGCATCCTGATTCAGTATAAAAACAACGTCACCATTCGCAACTGCAAGGCGCGCGGGTTTGACGTGGGGACGTACGCCGTGGGCGGGCAGAACTTGGTGTTCGAGCGGAACGATTTTAGCGGCAACTACGTGGACGACAATTACGCGATCGAAGACCTCAAGCCGATTCCGCACGGCGGCATGATCCTGAACGGCATCCAATTGGCGCGCGTGCAGGGCAACATGTCGAACGGAAATATTACGGGCATCCAGATTCTGAACTCCGAAAAGATCCGGGTGCTGCAAAACACTGCCAGTCGCAATCGCGGTTGGGGCATTTATCTTTACGGTACGACCTCGAGCAGCATCTACACCAACACCGTCGAGTACAACAATCGCAGCTGTCCGCAATGGGGAGTCGACGCGGGCTGCGGCTCCGCCGGCATCGTCCTGACGCAGGGGTCAAATCGCAATTCGATTGGCTGGAATATTCTGAATTACGACGGTGATGGGATTTATCAGGGCAACACGCCGGCGAGCGCGAGCAACGACAATGACATTTTCGTCAATCAGATCGGGCACAGCGTCGCCAATGGCATCGAAGCGACGTTCAGTCTCCGCAATTACATCCACAACAATACGTTTACGGACGACAACTACGGCGGCTGGTTCGGCTACTCGCAACAATTCCGGTTCGAGAACAACGTCGTGCGCGGCGCGCACGTCAAGAGCGTGCAAGCCGATAACGCGCAGGCAAGCCGCTACATCGGTAACACGTTTGACGGCGCGGATGTTTTGCTTCAGCCCGTCCAGGGCGGTACGTGCGCCGGCAACGCGTTCGACAAGAACACGCTGCTGAACAACGCGCAAATTGTGACGACGGGTTGTCAATGAGCAAGTTCGCGGCTGCGCTCGTTTGGATCGCGCTGTTGGTCGCGTTGGTGAGTACAACGCGCGCGCCGATGGCTTCCGCCGCGCCGCGCACTCAATCGACCGCCGCGGTATTGACGGCTACACTGACCGACGAGCCGCCTAAATCGCCGTACGTTTTTCCAACGCCGATTTTTATTCCCACCTATCCCGGCGATACGCCGGTCGCGACGATTGCGCCGCGCTCCGCGAGTCAGCCCACAGGACAGGAAACGTACACCGTGCAGAGCGGCGATAGTCTGTGGGTGATCGCGCAAAAAGTTTACGGCAACGGCGCCAAGTATCCGGTGATTATGAGCGCGAATGGTCTTACCGACTCGACGCGGCTCCGCGTGGGGATGGTACTCAAGATTCCGCCGATTGCCGGCGCGCAACCGCTTTCCCCTGTCGGCACGCCAGCTGCATCAACTCCAGCGCCTCTCACTCAAGAACCTACCATCGAGCCGTCCGCCGCGCCAACGGCTGGCGCGACGCCTACGCGTGCGCCGGCGGCCGCG
>DAIDTM010000426.1 GCA_027457205.1 Anaerolineae bacterium
ACCGAGAAAGCAGCGCCGCAACCGGGGCGCACCGCCGAATGCGCGCGTTCCACCGTCAATTCGATATCCTGCGGATAATGATTGCGACCGCGAATGATGATCAAGTCCTTGATACGTCCGGTGACGAAAAGTTCGCCCTCACGCACAAAACCCAGGTCGCCGGTGCGTAGAAATGTCTTGTCCAAGCCGGGCAAGCGCGCGCGAAAGATTTCTTCCGTCTCGTCAGGTTTATCCCAATATCCCAGGGCGATGCTCGGACCCGAGATCCAAATCTCGCCGATCTGATCCGGCGCGCACGGCGTCAGACCTTCAGGATCAACAATGACGATCTCTTGTTCCTTCGACAATTGTCCACAACCCACAAACGTTTCGCCGCCGTCGTCGCCTTCCGCCTTTTCAATCACGTGATTTCGTTCCAGCGCCGCTTTATCGAACGCGCGAAGAACTGGTGGGTGCGCTTTCACTCCGCCCGAAACGAACAGCGTCGCTTCGGCAAGACCGTAGCAAGGGTAAAATGTTTGACGCTGAAAGCCCTGTGGTTCAAACGTCTGCGTGAACCGTTCGATAGTTTCCGGGCGAATCGGCTCAGCGCCGTTAAAAGCGAGCGTCCAACTGCTCAGGTCGAGTGTCTCTCGCTGTTCAGGGGTAATCTTGCGGACGCAGAGATCGTAAGCGAAATTCGGTCCTCCGCTAACGGTACCTCCGTAGCGGGAAATAGCTTGCAACCATTGGAAGGGACGCTGCAAGAACGACACCGGCGACATCAAGACGCACCGGAGCCCGGTGTAAAGAGGTTGCAGGATCCCTCCGATCAATCCCATGTCGTGGTAGGGAGGCAGCCAGATCACTGCAATGCTCTCAGGCGTTACCCCGAAGGCTTGCCTGGTGAGCTCAGAGTTGTGCAGCAGGTTACCATGACTGACCATAACCCCGCGAGGCGTACGGGTGGAGCCGGAGGTATATTGGAGAAAAGCGACCGTGTCGCGAGTTACTTGGGGTTGTCGCCAGTCGTCCTCCAGTTTATCGCCGATGGCATCTGTCGCTAGCCACTTGAGCGCGCGGAGATCAGGCGCTTGATCGAACAGGAATTCAGCCGGAGACAGGATCTCGTTTGTCGTGAGTACGATGGTCGCCTGCGCGTCCGCGACCATCGTCTGAAGACGCGGAAGGGTTCGGGTGAGTCGAGCCGGATCGGGGGGATAGGCGGGAACGGCGATCACGTTGGCGTACAGGCAGCCGAAAAAGCCTGCGATGTACTCGAGACCGGGGGGATAGAGCAACAAAGCGCGTTCACCGGTGGACTGTAGGTTTTGGAGCCGCGCGCCGATGGATCGCGCCTGCCGGTCTAGTTCCGCGCAGGTCAAGTATGTTTCCTCTCGATCGCCATCAATCAGAAAGGTATAGATCGGCTGATCGGGTTGATGAAACGTTCTCCATCGGAGAAGTTCTATCAAGTTGGAAAAGTTGGAAGAAGATTCTGAGAGAGCAAGACCGGTGCCCATGTTTTCTCCCCAAGAAGTTGAAAACTAGCTGGCATTGCCCGGCGCGGCATATTCTAAAATTTCGCTAGAAAAGAATAGCCGCAGGTTTCCCTGCGGCCGGTTACGCCATTGGCTCCCTCCAGCCCAAAGCGTCCACTTGGAACGTACGTGGCTAGAGATCAACGCATCCGCGGTTTAATCTGTTTTTTCTTCGTGGTCTTCGCGAGCTTGGTGAATAGATTTCTTTTCCTGTGATTGTTTATGCCCTGCGCTAAATAAAAACGCCTTTACGCGTTTTAGAACGCGAAGGCGCTCGACACCTTCCGGTGATAGAATTGAAACGCCCATCATGGACGCTTGCAGAACGATGATGCCGCATGCCTGGACGTGGGGGTTAAGAACTTGATCGAATTGGTTGAGACGCAACCTCCGAGAACGCCATTGTTGGAGTGTTTGGCGAATCACCGGCTCGTCAATTTCGGGACCATTTGCTGAGACCGCATCCGACATGGTTTCTGGATGCAATAGAAAAACCGCATGGTCAACATGAACTCATGCGGCTTGGACGTGTCACCGTCTCAGCACACGAAATGAGAATTTGTGAACGGAAACGACCGTGGAAACCTTGTGGAGGCTGTGGACCTCGCCAAACGTTGGTCGCTCTCTATCCTCACGAGATATACTAGCACAATTGGTATACCGTGTCAAGACTAGCGAAGTCAGAAAACCAGGATTGTGCCGCATCTTAGCCCGATGGCTTGGGTTACGGCAACGGAATCGCCAAGATGGCAGATGTGCGGTACGATTCAACCCAGATTGCGATTCCTACGCACCAAGCGTCAATTCCTGAACGCGTTTTCGCAAACCATCCAAACCCGCGCCGAAAAGTTCTGGCGGATATTCCTTTTCGCAGTCGGCACAGCGCACCGAAACGATATAACTCTCTTCAAGCGGCTCACTCTGGCTCCATTCATCACCGACATCTGCCGAGTCGAACGTTCGTCTGACCAGTTCGAACGACTCGATTTCAAACTCCGTCCCGTGACACGCCTTGCAGCGTAGAATCATATCGCTTTCCTCCTCCAAGGTGAGATGCGCCGCGCAGGCGCATCTCACCTTGTTTGATTTTTCGGCAAGAATATCGTAAGATGCTCGTGCGCAATTCTAGCCCAAACTGAATTCCGTGGCAATCCGGTTCGTCTGTGTTTTTTGGTGTTCATCAATGTCCAATTGAGGTGTCTCTATGCCCCGCGATCTTCCTCTCGGCAACGGAACGTTGCTGATCAATTTCGATAGCGCGTACCAACTGCGCGATCTCTACTACCCACACGTCGGCAAGGAAAATCACTCCACCGGCGGACCGTTCCGCTTTGGCGTGTGGACCGAAAACAATTTTCGTTGGATCACGGACGACAAGTGGTCGCGCGCGCTCGATTATGAGCACGACACGCTCGTTACGCGCGTGACGCTCGCGCATCCCGATCTTGCGCTGCAGCTCGTCTGCAACGATGCGGTCGACTTTCACGAGAATCTGTACCTGCGCCGCATCGACGTGACCAACAGCGCGCCACGCGCGCGCCAGGTGCGCCTGTTCTTCTCGCACGATTTTCACATTTCGGAAAACGAGGTCGGCGATACGGCGTACTACGAACCGCAACGCCGCGCGGTATTCCATTACAAGGGACCACGCTGGTTTCTCATCTGCGGACAGCGCGCCGGCGCAGAGTGCCAGGTCGACCAGTGGGCGACTGGACTGAAAGAGATCGATGGGCGCGAGGGCACGTGGCGCGACGCCGAAGATGGCGTCCTGAGCGGCAATCCGATCGCGCAAGGATCGGTCGATTCGACGATCGCGCTACACGTCGATTTGAACGCCGGCGAAACGAAAACCCTGTACTACTGGATTTGCGTCGGTACGGATTTTCAAACGGTGACGCGTATCAATCGGATCGTCCGGGAGCGCGGAGCGCAAGAGTTCATCGACCGTACCGCGGCGTATTGGCGTCTGTGGGTGAACAAGGAAGAGTACGATTTCGACGACCTGCCGCACGACATCGTGCACGATTTCAAGCAATCGCTCCTGGTGATGCGGACGCAGATCGACAACGGCGGCGCGATCATCGCCGCGAATGATACGGACATTACGAGTCTCGTCCGCGATACGTATTCGTACATGTGGCCCCGTGACGGCGCGCTCGTCGCGCACGCGCTCGACCTTGCCGACCAGCCCGGTCTGGCGCAGCGTTTTTTCAATTTCTGCGCGAGCGTCATTACCGAGGAAGGATACTTTCTCCACAAATACAACCCCGATGGCTCACTCGCGAGTTCATGGCATCCATGGTACGAGAATGGCGAGAAGGAATTGCCGATACAGGAAGACGAGACGGGCTTGGTGCTGTGGGCGCTGTGGGAGCATTTCGACAAATTCCGCGATGTGGAATTCATCAAGCCGTTGTATCGCACGCTCATCACGCGCGCGGCAGATTGGATGGCGAATTATCGCGATCCGCAGACCGGTCTGCCGCTGCCGAGTTGGGACTTGTGGGAAGAGCGCCGTGGCGTGCACGCGTTCACCATCGCGGCGGTGTGGGCGGGCTTGAACGGCGCGGCGAATTTCGCCGATGCGTTCGGCGAGAACGATTGCACAGATCGATGGCGCAGCGCGGCGGACGCGGTGAAAGCCGCGTGCGACAAGTACCTGTGGCAGCCGAACGCGAATCGATTTGTGCGGCGGCTCAGCCAGCGCGCCGCGGGCGGTTACGATGTCGATTGGACGATTGACTCGGCGGTGTACGCGCTGTTTCAGTTCGGGATGTATCCGCCCGATGATCCGCACATTGTCGCGACGATGCAGAATCTGCGCGATCGGCTTTGGGTCAAGTCGAATGTGGGTGGGATGGCGCGGTACGAAAACGATTACTATCATCAGGTCAGCCAGGACATTGCGAATGTGCCGGGCAATCCATGGTTCATCTGCACTCTCTGGCTCGCGGCGTGGCACATTGCCAAAGCGAAAAACGCAGACGAACTCAAGCCCGCGCTCGACATCTTCCATTGGGTCGCGGCGCATTCGCTTGCCAGCGGCGTGCTGGCGGAGCAAGTGAATCCCTATACCGACGCGCCGCTCAGTGTGTCGCCGCTGACGTGGAGCCATGCCGCGCTCGTGACGACCGTGCTCGAGTACCTCGACAAGCGTTCCGAAATGGATTTGTGTCCAACGTGCGGCAACCCGCGCTATTCGCGCGAGCTGGGCAAGCTGCGCGACGAGCACACGCATCACCATCATTTCCAGCACGACGCGCACGATTGAAAGCGTTTGCACGCGAAAGGAGGCGCAGATGTCAACTCGACTAGCGCTGATCGTCGTTTTGAGCATCGTGTTCGTCACCGGATGCAGCTTGGTCGCGTCGCCAACGCCTGTTCCGTCACCGGTGCCTCACATCACCCTCCCGCCTGCTCCAACGATGCAGGCAACCGACACGCCGCCGCCCACTGCCACCGCGACGCTGGTACTCTCGCCAGTGCCGACAGTCAAGGCGGTACCTTCGCGGACGACGACGCTTGCGCCGGGGACGATGCGCGTCAAACTTTTTTTCGTCGCGCTGAACGATAACGGTGCATCCGGCAAAAAGATCGGCTGCAACGACAGCCTCGTCGCGGTCGACCGCGCGATTCCGGCGACAAACGCGCCGTTGACCGCAGCGCTCCGAGTATTATTTTCGCTGACCGACAAGACCTATGGACAGTCGGGATTGTACAACGCGCTGTATCAATCGAAATTGAAAATCGACAGCATATCGATTGTGAACGGCAAGGCGACCATTGCTTTATCGGGATCGCTGGTGCTGAACGGCATTTGCGATAATCCGCGCGTGCAGGCGCAGCTCGAACAGATCGCGCTGCAATTCTCTACTGTGAGAACAGTCGCCGTGTCGCTGAATGGTATTCCGTTAAATCAGGCGCTGTCGGAAAAAGGTGGTTAGGAGCATGGAATGCCCCGTCTGATGCCGCTCGAACTCGTTCACAAGGTCGATCATCTGTTGCTAGAGCCGCAGCTCTCGCGGCAAGAGATCGAAGCCGGTTGCCAGAGTGCGATCGGTCTGGATTGTTACGCCGTCGTCGTCAAACCGCATTATATCGAGTTGGCGCGCAAGGTGTTGAAGGACACGCGTGTCAAAGTCATTTCGGTCGTCGGCTTTCCGCACGGCGGCGCGACGACGGCGACCAAGATGTTCGAGACGCAGGATGTTTTGCAGCGTGGCGCGGATGAGGTCGAGATGGTCATCAACCTTGGCGCGCTGCGCGATGGCGAAGACTTGGTCGTCAAGAATGACATTTTGTCTGTCGTGCGCGTCGCGCGCGGGCATCCGATCACGGTGATTTTGGAAACATGCTATTTGACCGATGAGGAAAAGGCGCGGGCGTGCAAGATTGCTGAAGTAGCGGGCGCGGAATACGTCAAGACCGCGACGGATTTTTGCGGGGAAGGCGTTTCGGTTGCCGACGTGCGGTTACTGCGCGCCACCAGTTCCAATTTGAAATTGAAAGCCGCGGGCGGCATCGCCACGCGCCAAGCCGCGCGCGAAATGATCGAGGCAGGCGCGGCGCGGATCGCGACGCGGTGTACGGAAAAGATAGCGGACGAATAATTCTCTCTGCCAGCCGGTCGCGCCCGCGCGTTCTCTTTGCATTTTCTCTCAACTTCTGCTATCCTACGCGCCGTGAGCATCGAGGACAAAGCGATTCATCTCGGACATCCATCGTACGTTTGGCGCTTTGGACAGGATCGGCGGCTGGATTTGATACGCCGGTATGTGCGTTTCGACAACGCGCGCATCCTCGATATCGGCTGCGGCATCGGCACCTACGTCGAAAAATTTCGTGCGCTCGGTGCGCACGCGTTTGGCGTCGATGTCGATACGGAGAAGCTCGCGGAGGCGCACCGCGCCAAGCGATTGCAGTTGCTCGCCACCTCAGTTTCCGAAGCGCTCCCTTTCCCTGACAACTATTTCGACGTCGTCGTGCTGCACGAAGTGATCGAGCACGTCGCGGACGATTACCAGACGATCCGCGAGGCGTGCCGCGTGACGCATCGCAACGGGCGCGTGATCGTCTTTGCGCCGAACCGCCTCTACCCGTTCGAGACTCACGGTGCGTTCTTCGGCAAACGGTACGTCTTCGGCAACATTCCCCTGATCGGCTGGCTGCCCGATTCGCTCCGCAACAAATTCGCGCCGCATGTTCGCGCCTACCGCGCGCGCGACATCCGCGCGCTGTTCGCGCAAGTGGACGGCACGATGCTGACACACACGCAAATCTATCCCGGCTACGACAAGATCGCGCGGCGCAGCGCGTTGTTGGCGCGTGTTTTTCGTAGCGTCACCTATTTTCTGGAAGCGACGCCGCTGCGCGCATTTGGGTTATCGCATTTCGCGGTGTGGAAGAAAGGAACGCGGCAGTCGTCAGTAGCCAGTCGTCAGTAGGGAGCGTTCGCCGCAACGCTCTCTCTTTTTGAGTAGCAATTTTGTTCGGATTCGGGTATAATAACGAGCGAAATACTTGGCGAATCTCAATGAGGAGAAACAACCATGCCACTCTTTCGGATTACCAACAAACGCGTTCAACAAATCAAGAAAACCGCTTTCCCAAGCGAGAGGGCGCTCCAAGACCTTTTTGAAAGCAATCTGGAGATCTTGCTCAGCATCCGTTTTGTGGCGTCGGAGTATGGAACTGGCGAAAAGCACAGTGGACGAATCGACACGCTGGGGCTTGACGAGAATGATCGCCCGACCATCATCGAATTCAAGTGGCGAGACGACGAGACGGTTATCAACCAAGGATTGTTCTATCTGGATTGGCTGCTTGACCACAAGGGCGATTTTGAAATTGCCGCGCAGAAAAAGCTGGGCAAAGATGTTCAGGTGAATTGGGACAGCCCGCGGCTCATTTTGGTTGCACAGTCATTTAGCAAATATGATGCCTACGCCGTGAACCGGATTAGCGAAAACATTGAGCTCAAAGTATATCGGCTGTACGACGATGGACTATTGTTGCTCGAAGATTTCCATACCCCCGTAGATGTGAATGCAACTGGCGCTATCGAGCCAGGAAGGATCAAACGTCCTAAGAAAGAGCGGACGGTGGTATATAGCCTCGAGAGACTTTTGAAAGGTAAGAGTTCTGGAACAAACGAATTATTTCGCCATCTTCAGAAAGCCATAATAGCACTCGGCGACAACGTTGAAGAAACGCCGCTGAAGCTCTACGTGGCATATAAGACGACTCGAAACTTTTGCGAAGCGCAAATCCAAAACAGTCAAATCAAGATCTTTCTTGATATTCCTCTGAAAGATCTGCAAGATTCCAATAAGGTGGCGCGGGATGTATCGGAAATCGGGCATTGGGGCACTGGTGATACTCAAATCGTACTGAATTCTTTGGACGACATTGAATACGCGATTTCATTGATTCACCAATCGTACGAACGTACACTTTGAAATTTGGAGCATATCGTTAATGGCAAATGAGATCGGCACCGTAAAACCCATTGAAATCGAACAGGAGATGCGTAACGCGTACCTGGATTACGCGATGAGCGTCATCACTTCGCGCGCGCTGCCAGATGTGCGGGATGGGTTGAAGCCCGTCCAGCGCCGCATTCTCTACACGATGGGCGAGATGGGCTTGCGACACAATACCGCATACAAGAAATGCGCGCGCATCGTCGGCGACGTGATGGGGCGCTATCACCCGCACGGCGATCAAGCCGTGTACGACGCGCTCGTCCGCCTCGCCCAAGATTTTACGATGCGCTATCCATTGATTGATGGTCAAGGGAATTTCGGCAGTGTGGACGATGATCCGGCAGCCGCAATGCGGTACACGGAAGCGCGCCTCACCGAAATCGCGGAAGAGCTGCTGCTCGACATCGATCGCGATACGGTGAATTTCTACGACAACTTCGACGGTACGCTCAAGCAGCCGACCGTGCTGCCCTCCAAGATTCCCAACCTGTTGCTCAACGGTACCGCCGGCATCGCGGTGGGCATGGCAACGAACGTTCCGCCGCACAATCTCGGCGAACTCGTCGACGCGATCAACTACGTGATCGAACGGTGGGAAGAAATCGATGAGATCGAAGTAGACGATTTGATGAAATTCGTCCAAGGTCCCGATTTTCCAACCGCCGGCATTATCCTTGGCGCGGAAGGCATCAAGCAGGCGTACGCGACCGGCAACGGGCGCATCGTCGTGCGCGGCAAGATTCACACCGAAGAAGCCGGCGGCGGCAAGACGCGCATTGTCATCACCGAGCTGCCGTACCAGGTCAACAAAGCCGCGCTGATCGAGCGTATCGCCGATCTCGTGCGCGACCGTCGCATTGAAGACATCGGCGATTTGCGCGACGAGTCCGACCGCCAGGGGATGAGCATCATCGTCGAGCTCAAGCGCGGCGTGGATCCGAATCCGGTCATCAACCAGTTGCTCAAGTATACGCCGCTCCAATCCGGCTTGACGATCAACATGCTCGCGCTCGTCGACGGCGAGCCGCGCGTCCTGTCGCTCAAGCGGATGCTGCAACTGTACGTCACGCATCGCCAAGAAGTGATCACGCGCCGCACGAAATTCGATCTCGAAAAGGCGAAAGCGCGGGCGCACATTCTCGAAGGATTAAAGATCGCGCTCGATTACCTCGACGAGGTGATCAAGACGATTCGTCAATCGCCGGACGCCGATGTCGCGAAGGAACGCCTGATGAAGCGTTTCAAGCTCGACGACATTCAGGCGCAGGCGATTCTCGATATGCAGCTGCGCCGGCTCGCCGCGTTGGAGCGCAAGAAAATCGAAGAGGAACTGGCGGAAGTCAAAAAGACGATCAAGTACCTCGAGGACTTGCTCAAGCATCCGAAGAAAATTCTCAGCGTGATCTCGGAAGAACTGACCGATTTGAAAAAGCGTTTCGGCGACGCGCGCCGCACGCTCATTTCCGAAGGCGGCGCGGAAACCACCGAGTTCAAGCAGGAAGACCTCGTGCAAGAACAGGCAGTGCTCGTCTCGATCACGCAGCGCGGTTACATAAGCCGCGTGCCGCTGTCGTCGGTGCGGCGCACCGCCAGCGGATCGAAAAGCATGCCGACGCGCGAAGAAGACGCGGTGCAGTACCTCTTCCCGGCGAACACGCGCGACACGCTTCTCTTCTTCACGAATCGCGGCAAGGTCTACCCACTGCGCGCGCATCAAGTGCCCGATGTGGAGCGCCAGCCCAAGGGCTTGCCGCTCAACAACTTTTTATCGTTCGAGCCAAACGAACGCGTGACGTCTGCGGTCGCCGTGTCCGATTTCTCGCAAGCCGAATTTTTGACGATGGCGACGGCGCAGGGGCGCATCAAGCGTACGCCGCTCGCGGAGTTCGACGGCATCCGTTCGAGCGGCGTCGCCGCGTTGAACCTGAGCGAAGGCGACGAGCTGAACTGGGCGCGGCTGACGCACGGCGATGGCGAGGTGATGTTCGTCACGGAGCAGGGGCAGGCGATGCGTTGCAAAGAAGACGATGTGCCTGTGCAGGGGCGCGCGGCAGGCGGTGTCATCGGCATCAAGCTGAATGAAGGCGACAAGGTCGCGTCGATGGACGCGGTTCAGCCCGAGGGTTTCCTGCTCGTCGTGACCGCGAAGGGGTTTGGCAAGCGCACGCCGGTCAAAGAGTACGCGGTGCAGGGTCGCAATACCAAGGGCGTCACGACGCTCGGACGCGACGTCGCACGCGCAGGGGTGATCGCTGCGGCGCGCATCGTGAACGAGGACGATGACGTGACGATCATCTCAACCAACGGCTTGGTGCTGCGCTCGCGCGTCACGAACCTGCCGAAAGCCAAGCGGACGAGCAAAGAATCGGCAGTGATGAATTTGAAAGAAGGCGATGCCGTCGCGAGCATTGCGCGGCTGGAAAGCGAGAAGAAAAGCAAACAGTGAACAGTCGAACAGTAAACAGTGGATCTCTCGCAGTCGCGGTTTACTGTTTACTAATTACTGCTTACTGATCACTGGGGGTTTCCATGTCCACCGTCCACATCTCCAACCATCCACTGATTCGTCACAAAGTCACGATGATGCGCGACTTTAAGACCGAGCCGAAGAAATTCCGCGAGCTGATTCGCGAGGTCGCACTATTGCTCGCGTACGAGGCGACCGCCGATCTGGCGCTGCAAGACAAGGTTGTGACGACGCCGCTGGCGCAGACGCGCGGCGCGGAGCTGAAAGAGGTCGTCGGCTTGGTGCCGGTCTTGCGCGCCGGCTTGGGTATGGTCGAGGGCTTTTGGGAAATGATGCCCGCTGCCGAGGTGTGGCACATCGGTTTGTACCGCGACCACAAGACGCTAGAGCCGATCCAGTACTACAACCGCTTGCCGGTCGCGCCGACGGTGGACGTATGCATCATCCTCGACCCGATGCTGGCGACGGGTGGTTCGGCGACCGCAACGGCGCAGATTCTGAAGGACTGGGGCGCGAAGAAGATCAAGTACGTCGGTATCATCGCCGCGCCGGAGGGCATCAAGCGCCTCCAAACCGCGCACCCCGACGTAGAAATCTATCTCGCTGCGATTGACGATCATCTAAACGAGAACGCGTACATCGTTCCCGGCTTGGGCGACGCGGGCGATCGGCAGTTTGGAACTGGCTAGCGCCAGTGAACAATGGTTAGTGGATGGTGATTAGTTGTTTCTATCCACTAACCACTCGCCACCATCCACTATGATGAGACCTACCTGGGACCAATACTTTATGGACATCACGCTTGACGTGTCGCGCCGCGCGACGTGCCTGCGCGCGCAGGTCGGCGCGATCATCGTCAAGGACAAGCGTATCCTCACGACGGGCTACAACGGCGCACCGAAAGGACTGCCGCATTGTCTCGACGAGGGCTGCGAGATGGTTGGCGGGCATTGCGTCCGCAGTCTGCACGCGGAGCAGAATGCGATCATTCAAGCCGCGCTGCACGGCATCTCGTTGGAAGGCGGCACGATCTACACGACGCACCAGCCGTGCCACACCTGCGCCAAAATGATCATTAACGCGGGATTGCGGCGCGTTGTCTATGCCGGACATTATCCGGACGAACTCGCGATGAAGTACTTGAAGATTGCCGGCGTAGAGGTCGATCATTTCGATTTGGGCGATCGCACGCCCGCACCGCCGCCAAGCGTGGTGGAAAAGTGATCTTCCTCAAACTTGGCGGCTCTGCCATCACGGACAAGACGCGCGATGCGACCGCGCGTGAAGACGTGATCCGCCGCGTCGCTCATGAAATCAAGCACGCGCGGAACGCTAACCCCGCGCTCTCCATTTTGATCGGACACGGCAGCGGCTCGTTCGGACATTTTGCCGCAAAGAAATCCGGCTTTGGTCAGCGTGGCAACTGGCGCGCCTGCGCGGAAACCGGCGCGGCGGCGTGGCGCTTGACGCGCATCGTCACCGACATCTTTCTCGCGGAAGGCGTGCCTGTCGTCGCGATGCAGCCGTCCGCGTCGGCGCGCTGCCGCGACGGTGAACTGATCGAGCTCGCGACGGGTCCGATTCGCGCCGCGCTCGCGCATAATCTCGTGCCGCTGGTGCACGGCGACGTCGCGTTCGACGAGACGCGCGAGATGACGATTGCATCGACCGAGATGATTTTCGCCTACCTCGCGCCGCTGCTCCAGCCCGCGCGCATCCTTCTCGCGGGCATCGTCGATGGCGTGTTCACGGGTGATCCGCTCAAGGATTCTTCGGCGACGTTGATCCGCGAGATCACGCCCGCTGCTTTCCCGCAGATCGAATCGCAACTGCGCGGCTCGCACGGTGTGGATGTGACCGGCGGTATGATCGCCAAGGTGCAGAGTATGGTCGCGCTCGTTCAGCACGAGCCGGCGATTCGCGTGCAGATCATCAGCACAATGCGCGAGGGCTTGATCGAAGAGGCATTAACGCGAGAGGATTCTAACGCAGGGACCGTGATTCACGCGTAACGCGTCAGGGCTGGGTTGCCCTGCCTCGGCAAAAACAAACGGACGACGCTTTCGGTCGTCCGTTTTTACTTGGCGGCGATTGCCAATTCCTCGGCGGGCTGCGGCTTGGACGCCCTGAGCGCGTAGGTCGCGAGCGCGTCGAAAAATTCGGGGACGCCTTCGCCGCTGGCGCAGGACGATTCGAAGAACGGCATATTCCACGCTTTGGCGATTTGAGTCGCCTCCTCGCACGATACCTGACGCGGCAGATCGATTTTGTTGGCGAGCAAAAGCATTGGCACGTCGTGCAGGATTTCGCGCGCCTCGCGCCACCAGCGCGTCAAGTTGTAGAACGACGCGCGATTGCTGGCGTCAAAGACCAAGGCAACCGCGCGGGTGCCGCGATAGAACGCGCGCCGTGCATACGCAAAGCGCTCCTGCCCGCCCATATCCCAGACTACCAGCCGCATCGGCGTCTGATCGATCTGAAGATCATACAAATGAAAATCGACGCCGATGGTCATCGTGCGCATGGGATCGAATCGACCGGTGCAATAGCGCTGGATCAGACTGGTCTTGCCAACCTGTGCGTCGCCTCCTAGGACGACTTTGAGGACCAGCGGCTTGGCGGCAGGCAGCGTCTCCGGCTCGGCGGGGAAGATGGAAACGACAACGTCGATCAGTTCCTGCATCAAGAAGGGTTTTTCGATGTAGTGATGTACGTACGCGTTGTGAGACGCCGCAGCGGCGTCGGGCGATCCGAACGCGGTCATCAATACAGTCACGGTGTCGGGGGAACGCTCTTGCGTCTCGCGGATGAGCGTCAGTCCGTCAACGTCCGGCATCTTCCAATCGGCGATGATCAAGTCAAACGTCGATTGCCGCAGCGCGTCGCGCGCCGCTTGACCCGACGTGACCGCGAGCACATCATAGATCGCGTGCTCGCGCAGCGCGCTCGAAATCTCTTGCACAATGCGCGCGTCGTCGTCGACCACCAGGATGCTTCGCTGCGAGCCATTGGATCCCATCAGAAGATCGAGTCCAGATAATCTCGTTCGCGCAACAAGCGCCGCCGCCACCCGTTGATTTCCGGAACGACGAAGGGGAGGAGGCGCATACAATAGTACGGCGGCAGAATCGGCACGCCCACCATATCGCCGAAGGTGATCAGAATGAACAGGTGCTCCAGCGATCCGCGCGCGCGCAGATTGGCGCGCACCATGTCGTGCAGCGCCATGCCGAAGAGCACCTCGCCGAAGCCGCGGCGAATCCGATCGAGCAGATTACGCACCGCCATCATCTGTTGCGCCTCCTTGATTACCCCATCGCCAAATCGGGGCGCGCCGGACCGTTGAGGGTGATTGGCGTTTCGTACCACCGCACGCTTTCGCCGATGCGGGCGCGTGTTTGCCAGCGGAGACTCTTCGGCGCGCTGTCGATGGCTTGCTTGATGCGATTCACGCGCGCGACGAATGTGGGTTGTTCGGCGGGTGGGATCACGTTCCCTGCCGCCTTTTCCACGCGCTCCAGGTTCAGCATCACGGTTTTGTACCAGCCCCAATCGTCCGCGCACAGCCGTGTGATCTGCGACGCGTCGATCTTGTCCTTTTCTGGTCCTACGCTCAAATCATGTTCTAGCAGCAGGATGCACAAATCGCGCATCGCCGCGTCGGACATCTCGACCAGCTGCAAACGCAGCATCAAAAGCGGCGTCTCGGGCAGTACTTTTTCGTTTGCCGCAGCGACCGCTTTCAAATCAAGGTGATGGTACATTTCGTACGCATCGAGTAACACATCGGCAGACAGCTCGCGCGACTTGCTGCTAAAGTTCAGCCGGCGGCTGCCGTGAAATGCATTGAACCGTTGGTTGGCTTCGTAACCTTTCTGCTCGAACAATCGGATGACCATCGCGCTTTGCGCCGACTGCGCTAGAAATTCGATTTGCCTTTTTTGCGGTGCGGAGACCAGCGCGCGATGACGCGGGCAGCACTCCCAGACGGCAATCGGATCGATGGCGCACAGCCGGACGTTGAGCTTCTGCGCGGCATCGATCAGGTCGCGCGTTTCCTGCGCGAGTTCCGCGTACAGCGGGGTAGGCGTTACGTTACTGACGGGCAGTTCTGCCGTGTGCGCTTTGGGCGCGGCAGCCGGCGCAGGTTCTGCCGGTGCAGGAGCTGGGGTGGAAACGGGTTCTGGCGCGGCAGCCCGGGCGGGTTTGATTTCTGCCGCGAGTTTCTTCGCGGCGACATTCGCGGTCAGGTTGAGCAGGGGGATGTTGATGTTGCGCGCACAGACGATCACGAGAACGCCGCCGCGCAGATTCTTCAAGACGAGCCGACCCTGACCGTAGATCAAGTCAGCTTCTACGATGCGTTGACCGGAAGTGTCCAGCGCGCTAAGCGTTTGGGTCGCGATGTGCGCGGCGCTCGCCGCGTCCAACTTGTCCGGCAGCGCCTTTGCCACAAGGCTGCCGTCGGACAAGCAGACGAACGAGCCGACGACGCCCAGCACGGCGTTGATTTCTTTGAGATGGTTCTCCATCGAAGCCAATTCCTCTGGTAAAGAGTTCAGATGTCATTGCGAGAATACATGCCGCCACACGCGAAGAATTAAAATTCCTCCGGTGTGTCGTACCACTGGACGGTTTCACCCAGCCGCGAGCGCGTTTGCCAGCGTAGATTCTTAGGCAGGTGTGCGGTCTCTGCTGCCGCGGCGGGTGGCGCGATGGGCTTGGCGGCTGGAGCAGGGACGGGGCGGGCTGCCGGCGCGGGTGCGCTGGATTTGGGCGGCTTGAGTTCCGTCGTCAGTTTTTTCACGACGACGTTGGCGGTCAGGTTCAGCAAGGGCAGACTGACATTGCGCGAGCACAGGATCGCCAGCGCGCCGCCGCGCAAATTCTTGACGATCAATCGACCCTTGTCGTACACCAGGTCGACTTCATTCACGCTGGACGCATCGAATTGATCTGGCAACGCGCTTGCCGCAACCCTGCCGTCGGTGAGACAGATGAACGAGCCAACCACGCCGAGAACGGCGTTGATCTCTTTAAGGTAATTCTCCATCGGAGCGATTTCCCCAGGCGCGAAATCAGGGCTGTGTTTATTTCTTGAGGACCTGAGTAGCTGTGCTTGCCACAATCGCCGCCGAGGCGTTGTCGTTCAGCACCAAGCCAATGTAGCGATCGGGCTGCTCCAGAACCAGGATGCGTTTGTTTTTGAGCGAGACCACGCCGTGAGTAAACGTATCCAACTGCAACGCCTGTCCGAGTTGGTCCGCCGCCCCACCGATAAAGACCGCGACCGCCGCTTCGTTTTCGCCGTCTCCCTCCGACACGCTCGCGCCGAGGACGACGCCATCGCTGGCGGAGATGACCGCGCCGCCCACACCGTCAATCGCCTTGAGTTGTGCCAGCGTATCTGGACTCATGTTTTCCTCCACTTGTTTCTCCGTCGTCTCTCGTTCCGGCAGCCGCATCATTCCTTTGAGCAGCAATTCCTGCCAGCCGATGTTGATCGATTTCTCCGGCGGCGCGAGGTCGAGATCGAGCACGAAAGAACCGTCGCTCCACAACAGCATTTCGTACGCGGCGGGTTCGCCGACGAGCGCGCCAAGCGCGGCGTGGACGACTTGGCCATCGGATAAAAAAACCTCGCCGGTCTGACCGTGTCGTGTCAGGGTTAGACGCGCGGAACGCATCTCCTGACAGTTGACCTGGATCAGGTTGGCGAGACTCATCTCTTTCAGGTTGCCTTGCAGCGGCATAGTCCAAACCTGTCGAATAAAGTGCTTAAATTATACGGTGGGCGCGCGGGCTTGTCAACGACCCAAAAGTCCCGGTTCGCGTCTATTGAGGCACGGGCTAGGATTTCATCGTTTTGAGCTTTTCCAGCATCAGTTCGTTGACGAGCGCCGGATTGCCCTGTCCTTTGGTCGCTTTCATGACCTGTCCGACCAGGAATTTGGCGATGCCTTCCTTGCCGGCGAGGTACTCCGCCACTGGTTTGGGGTTGTCGGCGATGACCTGGTTCACAATGCCGACCAGCGCGCCGCGGTCGCTGATCTGCGCCAATCCCTTCTCCTGAACGATGCTCGCCGGGTCGTGCCCGGCGGCGTACATTTCGGCGAACACCGCTTTGGCGATGGTGTTGCTGATCGTGCCGGCATTGACGAGCGCGATCAGGTCTGGAATCTGCGCCGGCGCGATCCGGACTG
>DAIDTM010000427.1 GCA_027457205.1 Anaerolineae bacterium
GATCACCGCGATCTCTTGAATTGGTCCGGAACCCAGGACGATTTCCACTAACCGTTCGAGCGCGCGTTTTTGCGAGCGCGTATTTTCCACCGGCACGACTTCGCCGCCCACGATCGAAATGAGCGGCTTGACGTTCAGCAGCGTGCCGATCAACGCCGCGCCTTTGCCAAAGCGTCCGCCGCGCTGCGCGTATTCCAGCGTGTTGAGTGCGCCGATGACGTGCACGCGCGGAATCGCCTCCTGCACCAGTTGCTTGATCTCCTCCATCGAATGTCCTTCGCGCGCCGCGCGCGCCGCAAGGATCACCAGCCAGCCCAGCGCCATCGTGACTTGCTGCGAATCGATCAACTCGATCCGGACGTTCGGGAGACTTTGCGCGGCGATTCGGGAGGCGTTGTAGATGCCGCTTAGCGAGGCGATAGTGTGAATCGCGAGAATCTCATTCGTTTGCCGCGCGACGTTCTCGTACATCTCTTGAAAAACGCCGGTCGCCGGCTGCGACGTGCTCGGCAGCACCTCACTGGCGACCAGCCGCTTGTAGAACTCGGCGGTGGTCAGATCGACGCGATCGTGAAATTCCTGATCGCCAAAACGAACAACGCAAGGAACTTGTGTAATGTCCAATTCTTTCGCGATCGCCGGCGGGATGTCGGCGAGACTATCCGTGACGATTCTGACGTTCGCCATTTCGGTTCACATTCCTTCGTAGACGACGACGCCCAGCGCGTTCGGTCCCAGATGAGTGGCGGTCACCGGACCGTACTGCTCGACTTTGATGTTCATATTCGGCAGCACGAGATTGATTTGTTCGATCAGCAGATTCACATCTTCCGGCGTGGTGCTGTGAAGAATCACCATCCGCTCGATGCGCGTAAACTCGCTAATGAACTCGACCAGTTTTTCGATGGCTTTGGCGCGCGTGCGGACTTTTTCTAACGCGACGATTTCGCCTTCCTCCAGGATCAGCAGCGGCTTGATGTTCAGCATCGTGCCCAGCATTGCCTGCGCCTTGCCGATGCGCCCGCCGCGTTCCAGATATTCGAGCGTCTCGACGAAAAAGCCGATGTAGATGCGCGGGATCATTCCGCGCACCAGCTTGACCACCTCGTCGAGCGATGCGCCGTCGGCGGCGGCTTGCGCGGCGGCGGTTACGAGCATACCCAACCCCACCGTGATGAGCTGCGAATCGATGACGACGATCTTGCTCCGTCCGAGCAGCGGCGCGGCAGCGCGCTGCGCGGTGCGGAACGTCTGGCTCAATTTGCTCGAGACGTGAATGGCGACCACTTCGCCGCTCTGCTTGGTCAGCTCCGCGAAGGTCTCTTCGAATTGGTGCAGCGTCGGGGCGGAAGTGGTCGGCAGCGCGGACGCGCGCAAAAGGCGCGCGGAAAAATCTTCGGCGGTCGTGTCGATTCCGTCGCGCAGATTCTTTTGTCCCAAGTGAATCGTAATCGGAAGTACCGTGATGCCGAGACGCTCGATGACATCCGGGGGATGGTCGGCGGTGCTGTCGGTCAGGATTTTTACGCGGGGCATCTGGGATCACTCACCTTACGCGGGTCTGTCGTTTCAGAGTCGGCGCTTCTCGAAATGACAGAGCGTGACCAAGTTATTCAACCGAAATAATATAATAGTAATGCGGCTGTCCGCCGCTGACGATTTCTACTTCCTGATCTGGAAAACTCGCGCGGATCTGCTCGCTTAGCGTTTCGGCTTCGCGCGCGGACACCGCATCGCCATAATACAGCGTCACGATTTCGGCGTCCGCCGCGTCCATTCGCTTCAGTAGCGAAATCGTCAGCGCGTTGCGCTCTTCGCCGGCGGCAGCCAGCACATCATCGATCAAGCCGATGACCTGACCTTCCTTCACTTCGATTCCGTCGATTGTGGCAGAGCGCGTCGCGGTGGTAATTTCCAACGTCTTGATGTGCTTGGCGGCGGTCGACATCGCCTTGACGTTGGTGCTCAGATCGTTCTGAAAGTTGAACGCCAGCAGCGCGGCGATGCCTTGCGGCACGGTGGTCGTTGGCACGATCGCCACCGTTTTCTTCGCCAGCTGTTTGGCTTGTTCGGCGGCAAGAATGATATTCTTGTTGTTCGGCAGTACGATCACCTTGTCGGTCTTGACGGCGTTGACCGCTTTCAGAATGTCTTCTGTGCTGGG
>DAIDTM010000428.1 GCA_027457205.1 Anaerolineae bacterium
GATCGAGAAAGCGGTACTTGAGCCGCAGCGCCTCGTCCACGTTCTCTTCGACGTTGATGAGAAACGGCGGCGGCTTGGCGTCGTTCAGGATTTCCGCGTCCTGGACGAACACTTCGATCTCGCCGGTGGCGAGCGCGGGATTCTCCTGCCCCGCCGGGCGCAGTTCGACTTTGCCGGTGACGCGTAGCACAAATTCGGAGCGAACGTTCGTCGCGAGCGCGTGCGCGTCGGGCGAAACAGTGGGATTGAAAACGATCTGCGTGATGCCAAAGCGATCACGCAAATCGATAAAGATCAAGCCGCCGTGATCGCGCCGTCGATGCGCCCAGCCCGCCAGAGTGACCGTCTGTCCGTGGTGTTCTTTCCGCAACTCGCCGCAGGTGTGTGATTTCAGCATGGATGATTCCTCAAAATGGTTTGGCGCATTATACCACAAGACAATGTGCGACGCACTTTGGGAATGCGCCGCACATTCGATTTCGCTAGAATCCCATCAGTTTTCGAAACAGAAAATCGACCGGCGGACCCAGGAGACTGTTAAGGATGTTCGTGCCCAGAAAGCGGTCCGAGAGAATAAGTCCCAGCACGACAACTAAACCGATCAATTCAAAGCGCGCAATCTGGTAGTACCACTTGGTCGGCAGAATGATTTCCCACAGCCGCGAACCGTCGAGCGGATTCAGCGGAATGAGGTTGAAGATGGCGAGCGCGAGACTCAGTGTGACGATCGCTTGGAGCAGCGGTCCCATTCCAACGTAGATCGCCGGGTAGCCGAAGGGCAAGAAACCGAGCGGAATCCGGATGTTGCCGTAGAGCGGAAACCACTTGAGCCGCAGCGGGATGACGAATACCGCGGCGAGCAAAAGATTCGACAGCGGTCCCGCGGCGGCGACGAGCGCCATGCCCAACTTGGGACCGGGCTTGAGCTTTTCCGCGTCGATTCGCACCGGCTTGCCCCAGCCCAAACCGATCAGCAAAATCATGAGCGCGCCCAACGGATCGAGGTGGGCGAACGGATTGAGCGAGAGCCGCCCCATCTTCTTCGGCGTGGGATCGCCGAGCCAGGTTGCCACGAGCGCGTGGCTGGCTTCGTGAATGGTGAGTGCGACGAGCAGCGCGATGATGACGTAGACGAGTTCGAATCCTAATCCAGAAAAGAGCATCTATGACCTCCAGAGAACAGTGGGACAGTGAGGCAGTAGGACAGTAGAATAGTAAAATAGTAAAACAGTGGGGCAGTGAGACAGTGAACAACAATCAAGTTGGGTCGCCGCGTTCCATCTCCGTCAAGTGACCGTCGCGTACGCGGACGATGCGCTGCGCTGTGTGCGCGAGCGTCTCTTCGTGCGTCACCAGGACAATCGTCTTGCCGCCGTGGTTCAACTCCGCCAAAAATTCGACCACGCGCTTGCCGGTGTCGCTATCGAGGTTCCCGGTTGGCTCGTCCGCCAGCAGAATCGGCGGATCGTTGACGAGCGCGCGCGCGATGGCGACGCGCTGCTGCTCGCCGCCGGACAATTCGGACGGCAGTTGCGCGGCGCGCTCCGCAAGCCCCACCCGCGCGAGCGCGTCCGCCGCGCGCGCGCGGCGGTGATC
>DAIDTM010000429.1 GCA_027457205.1 Anaerolineae bacterium
GACCAAAGCGATGAAGCAAGTCGCCGGCAAAATGAAACTCGACCTCGCGCAGTTCCGTGAACTAGCGGCGTTCGCGCAGTTCGGCTCCGATCTGGACAAGGCAACGCGCGAACAATTGGAACGCGGTCAGCGGTTCACCGAGCTATTGAAACAGCCGCAGTACGAACCAATGCGGCTGGACCGCCAGGTGATGATGATCTACGCGGCGACGAATGGCTTTATCGACGATGTGCCAATCGACAAGGTGCGCGCGTTCGAGAGCGCGTTCGTGAAATTCATGGACGCCAGCCACGCCGAGATCGGCGAGAAAATAATGTCGGCGCGTATGATCGACGCAGAAACGGAATCCGCGCTCAAGAAAGCGATCCAAGAATTCAAGGTCGCCGGCGCGTACTAGAGACAGCAAATAGCAGATCGCAGATGGAGTTCAGTTCGTCAGCGCGCTCCATTCGCCTACGCCATCGGCGATTTGCCAGTTACGGAGAAGTTGTGAGCATTAGCAAATTAACATGGATTATCGCATTCGCGGTTCTGGTCGCGACGGCAAGCGCGTGTAGTTCTACGCCGGCGCAAGCGCCGCTGCCGACGCGCGTGGCAACGCAGACGCCGTGGATCATCTACATGCCGGTCACATCGACACCTGAACCGGCAACGGTGACGCCGCTCCCGACCGTGACGCCATCGCAGCCGACCCGACTGCCGACGCGAATTCCGCCGACCCGCGCGCCGGCGACGAAACCGCCGCCGACCAAAGCGCCGGTCGCAGTCGCACCGACCGTGACGCCCGCGCCAACGTGCAATTACGGAACAGCAGAGCCATACTTTCCAGAGAACAACGTCACTCGAATTCTTAATGCTGTTGGCACACAGGGACCAGCGTTCGAATTCAAATGGTACCCACCGGCTGCGTTGGGAATGAATACCGCTGACCCGACAGTCGGTTACCGCATCGACATCACCTCCAGACGATTAGGCACCGGTCAGGTGGTCGGCGGCGATGTGGTGTATGTATCGCAAAACAAATACATCCAAGACAAAGAATACGTCTACCCTGGCAACAAAGTCCGCACCTTAGGTGCAGGTGACAACGCGGCAGTCACGTGGCAAGTGACCGTCGTAAAAACAACGGGTGGATTTGACGATCAAGGCGGCAAAATCGGCAGCGAAGTCAGCTGCGGCGCGCCGAGCACGCCATTCATCATTCAATTGACGTTCCAATAAGGATTGGTTCGCTGACGCTGAAAGGACAAGACAATGATGCGCAAAACACTTCCCGCAATCTTGGTTGGAATCGCCCTCTTGGGCTTGGTCGTTGGCTGCGGCTCTTCCGCCACGCCGACACCCGCGCCGACCCTCGCGCCGGTGCAAATCACCGTGATCGTCACAGCAACTCCACCGCCGGCAACCGATACGCCTTCCGCGCCGACGATCACACCACTGCCGACCATCGGCGTGACGACGACGGTGCCAGCCGCGCCGACCTCCAAGCCGACGACCGCGCCAAAACCGGCGGCAACCAAAAAACCGGCGGTACCAGTCGCTACGGCGACAGCCACGGCAGCGCCGCTGACGCGCAACGCGCCGGTGCTAATCGGGCCCGACTATGATCCCGGCATCGGCAGGAAAGACGAACGCCATACGCCCGCCGACGCATTGATTTTTCAGTGGCAATCGATCGGACCGCTGGGTCCGAATGAATGTTACATGATCCGCGTCGACTTTGTACCCGGCGCAGGCGACTCGTTCCTCCAATGCGACCCGCAATGGACGCAGAAGGCAGCAGCGCAGACGACGCAATTCATACTCTACCAACCGGGACGCGGCGGTCCCAACTCTTCAGGATTGCTGCCCAACCCACCGACCGATCTGACGGTCAAATGGTACGTCACCGTCGTCCGCGATCTTGGAGCCGGCGTGGGACCGGTCGATCCGGTCACCGGCACGCGCCACAAAGTCGTGCCGGAAAGTCCTGCCAGCAGCGTTTTCCAGTTCTTGCTCAAAGCCGGTTAGCGATAATCGCCGAGGTCCAACTTGCCCTCACCACGCGCTATTCAACGACGCATCAAAAGCATCAACAAGATTTCTCAGGTCACGCACGCGTATGAAATGATCGCCGCGTCCAAGGTACGCCGCGCGCAGCAAGCCACGCTTGCCAGCCGCGCGTACGCGGAGAAATCGTGGGAGATGCTGACGTACCTGGCGGCGCAGCCCGGCAGCGGCAAGATTTTGCATCCGCTGTTGGAGGAGCGCGCGAACATCCAGAACATTCTGCTCCTCCTCGTCACCTCGGATCGCGGACTGTGCGGCGCGTACAACGTCAACGTCATTCGCGCGGCGACCGAATTCGCCGTGCAGCAAGACAAACCCGTCCGGTTCATCGCGATCGGACGGCGCGGCGCGAGCTTCGCCGCGCGCTACGGCAAACAAGTCGTTGGCGAATTCACCGGCTTGAGCGAACGCCCCACCATCCTGGACATCGGTCCGATCTCAAAAATTGCCATCGACGAATTCATCGCCGGACGCGCCGACGAGGTTTATCTCGGATACACGAATTACATCAACACGCTCGTCCAACGGCCGGCGACGCGGCGTCTGCTGCCGATCCACCCGGCGAAGGAAGCGCGCGAGGGCGCGAGTGCGGTGTACCTGTACGAGCCAGACCCGGAGACGATTCTGGCATCGGTGCTGCCGCGCTTTACCGAGATGCAAATCTATCAGGCGATTCTGGAATCGGTCGCCAGCGAGTGGGCGGCGCGGATGGTCGCGATGCGCAGCGCGACCGACAACGCGCACGACTTGATCCAAGACCTGACGCTGGCGATGAACAAGGCGCGCCAAGCCAGCATCACCAAAGAAATGCTCGAGATCGCCGGCGGCGCCGAAGCGCAGCGCCAGGCGCGAGCGCGCTAGAGAATTTCTGCAATTATCTGGAGGACGGAATGGCGAAAGGTTCGATCGGACATGTGACGCAGGTGACGGGCCCCGTCGTCGACGTGGCGTTCAAAACCGGCGAGCTGCCCGAAATCTATCACGCGCTGGAAATCGAACGCGACGGCGGAAAACTGGTTCTCGAAGTGCAGCAACACCTGGGCGAGGACTCGATCCGCTCAGTGTCGATGGGCTCATCCGACGGATTGCGTCGTGGGATGAACGTCCTGGACACCGGCGCGCCGATCAGCGTGCCCGTCGGTCCCGCCGGCTTGGGCAGAATCTTTAACGTCATCGGCGAGCCGATCGATCAGATGGGCGCAGTCAACGCGGAAAAATACTATCCCATTCACCGTATGCCGCCGTCGTTTGAAGAACAGGTGACCACGCCACAATTCTTTGAAACCGGCATGAAAGTCATCGACCTGGTCGCGCCCTTCACCAAAGGCGGCAAGATCGGCGTGTTTGGCGGCGCGGGCGTCGGCAAGACTACGATCATTCAGGAACTCATCCGCACCGTCGCCACGGAGCACGGCGGCTATTCCGTCTTCTGCGGCGTGGGCGAACGCTCACGCGAAGGCAACGACCTCTGGCTCGAAATGAAGGATTCGGGCGTCATCGCCAAAACCGTGATGGTCTTTGGGCAAATGAACGAGCCGCCCGGCGTGCGTCTGCGCGTTGGCTTGACCGGCTTGACGATGGCGGAATATTTTCGCGACGAAGGGCGCGACGTGCTGCTGTTCATCGACAATATTTTCCGATTTGTGATGAGCGGCTCGGAAGTGTCTGCGCTGCTGGGACGAATGCCAAGCGCGGTTGGTTACCAGCCGACGCTGGCGCAGGAGATGGGCGAATTGCAGGAGCGTATCACCTCGACCAAGCGCGGCTCGATCACGTCGATGCAGGCGATCTACGTGCCGGCAGATGACTATACTGATCCTGCGCCGGTCGCGACCTTCGCGCACCTGGACGCGACGATTTCGCTCGAGCGCTCGATCTTTGAGAAGGCAATTTTCCCGGCGGTCGATCCGCTAGCATCCACCTCGCGCATCCTCGACCCGCTCGTCGTTGGCAAGGAACATTACGACGTGGCGCGCGGCGTGCAGCGTGTGTTGCAGCGCTACAAGGACTTGCAGGACATTATTGCGATCCTCGGCATCGAAGAGTTGAGCGAAGACGACAAGCTAACGGTCGCACGCGCGCGCAAGATCGAAAAATTCCTATCGCAGCCGATGCGCGTCGCGGAAGTGTTCACCGGTCGTCCCGGCGCGTACGTGCCGATCAAAGAGACCGTGCGCGGCTTTAAGATGATTTTGGACGGACAGCTTGACGATATTCCCGAGCCGTACTTTTACATGCGCGGCACGATCGACGAAGTGCAGGAGACGTTCCGGCAAGGCAAGTTGTAGGACCGTATGCCAAAAATCAAACTGGAAATCGTAACGGCAGAGCGGATGGTCCTCAGCGAGGATGTGGATTACATCAGCGCGCCGGGTGTGGACGGGGTGCTCGGCATCCTGCCGCGTCACGCGCCGCTCGTCACCGCGCTAAACGTCGGCGAGCTGCGATACAAGAAAGACGACACAGAATTCATCTTTGCCATCGGCGGCGGATTTATGGAGGTTCGCCCGGACAAGGTGACTGTGCTTGCCGATACCGCCGAGCACGCAGACGAGATCGACGAGATGCGCGCGGAGCAAGCACGTGAGCGCGCCCGGCAACTCTTGCGAGAGAAGCCGCGCGCCGACGTGCAATTTGCGCTCATCGAACAAGCCATGCGGCGCGCCGAAGTGCGGCTGCGCGTGGCAAAACGAAAACGCGGCGGCGGCCGAACGCCGGAGAGTGGAGAAAGGTAGAGTGGCACTGTTCGTTCGACGAATTGGCATTGACCTGGGAACAGTCAACGTTCTGGTGTATGTGAGCGGGCGAGGGATCGTGCTTTCAGAACCCTCGCTCGTCGCGCTGGCGCTCGCTGATTCCAAGATCGTCGCGCTCGGCGAAGAAGCCAAGGCGATGCTGGGGCGCACGCCGGAAACCATCGAAGTGATGCGCCCAATGCGCGACGGCGTCATCGCGGATTACATGGTCACCGAGGCGATGCTGCGCTATTTCATTTATAAAGTCTGCGGACGTTTTCAACTGATGGTCGGCGGCAAGCCGGATATTTCGATCAGCGTGCCGGTGGGCGTCACGAGCGTGGAAGAGCGCGCGGTGCACGACGCGGCGATTGCCGCAGGCGGACGCTCCGCGCACCTGGTGCCGGAACCCTTTGCCGCGGCGCTCGGCGCGGGATTGCCGGTCCCCACGCCGACCTGCAATATGATCGTCGATATCGGCGGCGGCGCGAGCGAAGCCGGCGTCATCTCGATGAATGGTATGGTCGTGTCGAGTTCCGTGCGCGTCGCGGGGTTGAAAATCGACGAAGCCATCACGACGTACGTTCGCAAAAAATACAATTTGATGATCGGCGAGCAAACGGCGGAAGACATCAAGATCCAGATCGGCAGCGCGCTGCCGCTCTCTGAAGAAATGGCGATTGAGGTGCGCGGGCGCGACCAGGTGGCGGGTTTGCCGCGCACGATCCGCGTCACCTCCGGCGAAATCACCGATGCCATTTCCGAGCCGCTGCAAGCAATCTCCGGCGTCGTGCGTTCCGTCCTGGAGAAAACGCCGCCCGAACTCGCGTCGGACATTATCGACCGGGGCATGGTCTTGGTCGGCGGCGGCGCGTTGCTGCGCAATTTGGACCGCTTCCTGACAAAAGAAACCGGCGTCCCGTGCTTCGTCGCCGAGAATCCCATGGCGTGCGTCGCCATCGGCGCGGGTCGAGCGCTCGAGCAGATCGACATGCTCAAGCAGAGTATGCCGGAACTGTAAAGTCAAAAGGCAAAAGTGAAAAGCCAGCGGACAATCCCGACTGGCTTTTTAAATCTCTCGCCGATTTGGCTTTTACTTTTAGCCTTGGGTTTTACAGGTAATACGCCATATTCTGCAAGCCGACCACCGGATCGAGGTGATACACCCGGACGCCGGACGGCACGTTGAGCGTAATCGGCGCGTAGTTGAGAATCGCGCAGATACCCAGTTCGACCAGCGTTGCGGCGACCGCCGGCGCAGCATCTGCCGGCACAGCGAGGATCGCGACGCGAATCTTTTTCTCGCGCACCACGCGCGGCAGCTCACTCATGCTCAGCACCAACAAATCGCCTACCTGCGCGCCGATTTTCTTGGGCGCGTTGTCAAAAATCGCCTCGAGGCGAAATCCTTCGGGCACGAAACCTTGATAGTGCGCCAGCGCGCGCCCCAGATCGCCCGCGCCGATCAGCGCCATCTCCCACACGCGATCGACGTGCAGGATTTCGCGCAACTGCCTCTGAAGGTATTCGATGTTGTACCCGGTGCCCTGCTTGCCAAATTCGCCAAAATACGAAAGGTCTTTGCGAATCTGAGCGGACGACAGCCCCAATCGCTCCGCCAACTCCTGCGATGACGTAATCAACTTGCCTTCCTTCTTCAAGAATTCCAACATGCGAAGGTACAGCGGCAAGCGACCGACAACGATTTCAGGAGATTGATTCCGCAACATTCATCCCTCCTCACGTCATTGTGAAATCGCCCACGAGTCCTATCATAGCATATTTTCCTCTGCTTGTAAATTGACATTCCCTAGCACTTCAGTTATGCTAAAACACAATGCGAGACGAATCCTTGTTCTTCGATGAAGCAAAAATTTTCGCGCAAGCCGGCGACGGTGGCAATGGCTGCGTCAGTTTCCGCCGCGAAAAGTACGTGCCGCATGGCGGACCGGACGGCGGTCACGGCGGCAATGGCGGCAACGTCATCCTCGTCGCCGATCCGCGCTTGAACACGCTCCTGGGTTTCCGCAAGCACGCCCATTTCCGCGCCGAACGCGGCGCGCATGGTCAGGGCAAGAACAAGCAAGGCAAGACCGCCGACGATTTGATCGTCCGCGTGCCACCCGGCACCGTCGCGCGCGACGCAGAGACCTGCGAATTGATCGCCGATTTGGTGGAGGCAGATGCACGCGTCGTCGCCGCCAAAGCTGGGCGCGGCGGACGCGGCAATTCAGCGTTCGCCAGTTCGACCAATCAAACGCCGCGCTGGGCAGAGAAAGGCGAACCGGGGCAGGCGCGCTGGATCACGCTTGAACTAAAACTACTCGCCGACGTCGGCATTATCGGCATGCCGAACGCGGGCAAATCGACGCTGCTCGCGTCCGTCACCGCCGCCAAGCCCAAGATCGCGGACTATCCATTCACGACGCTGATTCCTAATCTCGGCGTCGCGATCGTCGATGACCGCCAAATGGTGCTTGCCGATATTCCCGGCTTGCGCGAAGGCGCGCACACCGGCGCGGGGCTGGGCGACAAGTTCCTGCGCCACATCGAACGGACGCGCGTGCTGATCCATCTGCTAGACGGCGCACTCGAAGATCCGCTAGCGGCGTTCGAGACGATCAACCGCGAACTCGCACAGTACGACGCGCGGCTCGCCGCCAAGCCGCAGATCGTCGCGCTGAACAAAATGGACCTGCCGGACGCGCAGGCGCGGTGGAACCGTGTGCAGAAAGTCATAACCAAGCGCGGCGTGGACGCGTTCGCTGTTTCCGCGGCGACGGGGCAAGGCGTGGTGGAATTGCTGCGCGCCGTCGCGGCAAAACTTGCCGAAACGCCGGACGAATTGCCCACATCGGAAGAAGAAAT
>DAIDTM010000430.1 GCA_027457205.1 Anaerolineae bacterium
ATTTCTTCGGCTGGGCTGGGACCGCGACGATGAAAAGGCGCTGCCCAACATCGGCGCAGTTCTGGAATTTGAGGACGACGAAATCTCGAACGCCTGGATCACGCTCGGCGGCGTCGCGCCAACGGTCGTGAACGCGATCGACGCAGAGCAGGCGCTGGTAGGGCAGTGGCTGAACGACGCCGTCATCGACGAGGCAGCCGATCTGGCGTTAAGTTCGGTGCAGCGCGAAGACCGCGTCGCACTGGCGCGCGATCTCGTAACGCGCGCGCTGCGGCAGATTCGCGACGGCGAAATGAGTTTGCCCGACGCGGAATTGCTCTGGGATGAAGCGGCAAGTCATCTGCCTGGTCTCGACACCAAATTTGAAACTCGAGACGCCGATCTGATCGAGACAACGGTGAACGGCAAACCCTATTCCGTCGCCGGCGCGGCGAACAAGACGCTGTTGCAGATGCTGCGCGACGATCTGCATTTGCTTGACGTGACCAAGTGTACGGATTCGATGTGCGGCTTGTGCATGGTCATGCTCGACGGCGTCGCCGCGATGAGCTGTCTCGTTCCCGCGCCGCGCGCGCATCATGCGGATGTGGTGGTGGGAGTAGCGGGGTAGCGGCGCGATCCGACCAGTGTCTTTCTGCGGCAACGCAAGGAGTTTACATGGCAAAGTCAGAATCTGTTCCCAATGAAATGCGAGCGACGTATGATGCCATCGTCACACTAACCGACAAGGTGTGCCGTGAACATCTCAACAACGAGTACGCCGCACTGTGCCGCCAACTCGCCGCCGCGCTCGCGCGCAAGCGTCCGTCGCCGCTCGCTCGCGGCAAACTAGACGGATGGGCGTGCGGGATTGCGTACACCATCGGCATGGTCAACTTTCTGTTCGACAAATCGCAAAAGCCCTATCTGCGCGCGGATGAACTGTGCAAAGCGTTCGGTGTCAGCCCAAGCACCGGCAGCGCCAAATCGCAAGTGATCCGCAAGATGTTCGATATGATGCAGATGGATCCGCGCTGGACTTTGCCGAGCAAGATGGACAGAAACCCGTTGGTGTGGATGCTCAGCGTCAACGGCATTCTGATGGACATTCGCTATGCGCCGCGCGGAGCGCAGGAAGAGGCGTTCCGCAAGGGATTGATTCCGTACATTCCCGGCGCGCCCAGAGATAGCGACGAGGGCTAGAACTCGATGCCGGTACCCAAACGCAGCGAGCTCCGCCCCGGCGTGCGCGTTCAAATTGTCGAGAAACAGAATCAGCGCAGCGGCAAGCTGACCGAAGGTGTCGTCGCGCGCATTCTTACGAGCAGTCCAACACATCCGCACGGGATCAAGGTGATGTTGGAAGATGGCAAGGTTGGGCGAGTGCAGGCGATTGTGAATCAAGACCCGACGGGTTTCTAAGAGCCTGTCTGAAAAGACCTGAATCTCTCGCAAAGACGCCAAGACGCAAAGGATTTAGATGAATTTCTCAGCGACTTGGCGGCTTCGTGAGTTTTAAGACTGGTTCTAAAATATTGTCGGGTCTGAACTTGTGGTATAATCGGCGCATTGTGGAAGCGATGATTTCAACGAAGCTAGACCTGACAGGTTTGCACGCTTCGCGCCTGTCAGGTCTTCTCCAACCGGCATTCTACGTCCGCG
>DAIDTM010000431.1 GCA_027457205.1 Anaerolineae bacterium
GTCCATCACCGTGCGAATGTCTCCGTCCGATTGGGTGAAGGTCTGCGCGGCGCGCTGCACCAACGCCGCCGGCGGATCGTCGGACACGAACCGCTGCACGAGCTTGGTCGAGATGAAGAGCGCGGTGGACGGATGATGCGCGAGCACATCGATCATCTGAAGCGCGTCGTTGATGCCGCCATTCGCCGGCAGATCGACGCCGAGGACGCGCTTGGGCGCTTGATCGTGCTGACGCACGTTGAAAAAGAACGTGCCCGCGTCCGTGTAATCGACTCCGCCGAATGCTGTCCGCCCGACACCGCGAATCGTCCAGCCCGTAAAAGCGCGCGCCAGTTCTTCCACATCGGTCTGTGTGTAGCCGCCGTTCACGCCCAGCGTGTGCAGCTCCATCACCTCGCGCGCATAGTTCTCGTTCGCGTTGCCCTTGACGTTCTCACGATTGTCGAGGTACTCGATCATCGCCGGGCTTTGCGCGCTCGCTTGCAAGAGATCGCGGAACTTGCCGAACGCGTACTTACGAATCACGTCGCGGTCATCCACCGTTTTGAGCCAGTGGTCGATGTCTTTGTAGATGTAGATGTTGAAATGGTCCGACCAGAAATCGACGAGGACTTGCTCCAGTTGACGCTGGCTGTACAGCGCGCGCATCAGCGTCGCTTCTTGCAGTTCGCTGATAACCGTCGCCGGACTCTGGACGACGTCGTTGTTCAGTCCGAGCGCGTTCAAAAGCATATCCAGCCGGTCCGCCTTACTCTGCTTTTGCACGACCTTCTGCTTGAGTTGCGGATAATTTTGGATCAATTCGCCGCTGGTCATCGCCAGCGTAGGATACAGCGTCTGGATGCGCTGCTCCAACGCGGTATCGTCAATCGATTCGGGGTGCAGCTGTTCGTCGATGTACGCGTCGATGCCCATCTGCTGCACGCGTTCAAAATCGCCGGGGCGTGGACCGAAAGACGTTCGATTGATCGCCGTTAACTCCGGACTCGCCGTACCTAGATCGCTTGGCGCGCGCCAGCGCCACGGGTAGGACGTATTCGACGACATCGCCATCATCTCCGCCGGCGGCGGCTCGTCAAGTTGGTTGACCCAAGCGGGCAAGCCGACCAGGGCGGAGGCAAATGCTATATCTTTCAAGAATTCACGTCGGGTGAGTTCCATAGCTCGCTCCTCCTGCTCACTGCGTTCAATCTAACGCCGAGGGGTAACGATGTAATTATGCGGATGTAAAATTGTTGTAAAATGTTTTGGAGAAATTACGGCGCGCGTCCGTACTTTTGCGCCACAATGCGCTGCCCGTCCGAACCGAGGGTAAAGTCGATAAAATCTTGAATGTCCGGATCGGGCGTGAGAGGAACAATAAACGCGAGGGTGCGAACAAAGGGGTACTTTTGGCTTTCGACCGTCTGCACAGACAGCGGCACATCGTCCACCGTCATCGCGTGCACGCCGTCGGTGAGCGCGCCCATCGAGCAATAGCCGATGGCATCCGGGTGACGCGTGACGTAATCCACCATCGCGGCTTCGCCCGGCATGACGACCGCCGTGAGTGTGACGCGCTGACCACCCATCGCCATCGTCTCGAACGCGTCGCGCGTGCCGGAGCCAGCTTCGCGGCTGACGACCGTGATAAGCTTGCCGGCGCTGGGTCCGGTGGGCCAAGCGGCAATCTGACCCGAAAAAACCTGGGCGATTTGCGCGCTCGCGATGGCATTGATGGGATTCGCGCGGTTGACGATGACCGCAATGCCATCGCGCGCTACGACGACCGCGCGGTCGTCCGTCAACTCTGTCGGCTTGACGACGCGCGAGACCAGACCGATCGTGCCAGAGTATTCCACCGCCGCGCGCAAGCCGGCGTCCGAGTTGGCGGGCTGCACGGTAATCGTCACGTTGGGATGCTGCTGCGAGTAGGCGTTCGCCAGCGCGCCGGCAAGCCACTGCATCGAGT
>DAIDTM010000432.1 GCA_027457205.1 Anaerolineae bacterium
GCAAAAAGAATTGGAGCACGTCGGCGTCAGCCCAACCCAGCTCAACGATTTGGGCGCGCAAGGCACTTGCCGCGCGATCAAACTCGAGCGCATCTCACTCCGGCTGGCGCGGTTCCTGTTTCAAGAACTCACGCTCGAAGGTGGACAAGCGGCGCTGCCGCCGCGCCTCGCTTCGCGCGACCTCGCCGTGACCGAAACTGACGCGCTGCTGCTCGGCACACGCTACCAATTGCAACACCTCGCCGTCCGCATCCGCACCCAGAGCGAGAGCGAGCTGGACATCCTCGCGGACGAACTGGAGCGCGCACTCGATCTGTTCGATCACCCGCGGCGCGGCGCGCTAAAAATCGGCGCGACGAATTTCAACTGGGGCGCGCGGACGTACGTGATGGGCATTGTCAACGTCACGCCGGACTCGTTCAGCGGCGACGGCGTGATGGCGCAGTCGAATGATTTTGTCGCGCGCGCGGTCGCGCACGCCGAGCAGTTGCTCGCGGACGGCGCAGACCTCCTCGACATCGGCGGCGAATCGACGCGACCCGGCTCGCAGCCGATCACGGCGGACGACGAACGCGCGCGCGTGATTCCCGTCATCGAGCAGTTGCGCCCCAAGGTCGGCGCGCCAATTTCGATTGACACCTACCGCGCGGACACCGCGCGCGCCGCGCTCGACGCGGGCGCGAATCTGGTCAACGATGTGTGGGGCTTGCGAATGGACGCGGAAATGAAACGCATCGTCGCGCAGCGCGGCGTCCCGGTCGTGATTATGCACAATCGCAGCCAGCCGAAAGACGCCGTGCAGACGGAGCGGCTTGGTGGACGGTACATCGGCGTCGAGTACCAGGACTTGATGGCGGACGTGATCCGCGAACTGCGCGGGCAAATCGACCTCGCGCTCGACGCGGGAATCGCGCCGGACAAGATCATCGTCGATCCCGGCATTGGCTTTGGCAAAACGGTCGAACAAAATCTGGAACTCTTGAATCGATTGGGCGAACTGCGCGTGCTCGGCTATCCAATTCTGCTGGGACCTTCGCGCAAGGGCTTTATCGGCTACACGCTGAATTTGCCGGTCGATCAGCGTGTGGAAGGCACCTCCGCCGCGGTCGCGCTGGGCGTCGAGCGCGGCGCGGACATTGTGCGCGTGCACGACGTGAAGCAGATGGCGCGCGTCGCCAAGATGACGGACGCGGTGGTGCGGAAGAAATGATCTGATGGAATCAAGTTTCCGCCTCCGCGCCGGCTGCCTCGCGCTTGTCGGCGCGTTCGGCGTGATCGTCATCGCAATCGCCCTGATCGTTCTACCGCGCGTCTCCAGCATCACTCTCCATCGTGCGCCAACGCCTGCCGAAACACCAACCGATGCACCCACCAAATTCGCCATCGCCATCGAGTCGCCCACGCCAACGCCAAGCCGCACGCCGACGATCACGCCGCGTCCGACCGCGACGTCCACCAGCCGACCTACGCGCGCCAAGTCGCCAACTATCTCGCCGCGCAAAATGCCTATCGCCCCAACGACGGTCGCACCATCGCCAACTCCTACGGCAACGCCGGTCGACGTTGGCGAAAAGTACGGCGCGCTGTCCGTCTATCCATCGCCGTCGGACCACAGCGACGCGCTCGTCGAAGTGAATCTTGCCGCGCGCGGATTCGCGCCAGTTCGCGCGACGCTCGGTTTGGTAGATGTGGATGGTCCTGCCGATGCCGGCGCGCCGCAGTTGTTTGGTCTCTTCGGCGACACGCGCACGCCGGCATTCAGTAATGTCTATCAGGTCAACGCGTGGGATTGGATTTGCAATTGCGCCGGCGCGTTGCTGGCGAGTCCTCAAGTCACGCTCGCCGGCTTGGCGGTTACACCAGGCGAAATCATTCACGTCCCGCCGTCGAGTTACTACCTCGGCAGCGATTATCAGGCGCTAGTGCTCTACGCTGACAGAGAGCGCATCACGCTGAATTACACGCGCGCCGGCAATCCACTGCGCGGCTATACGATCTATCTGGAAGGCGTCGCCGTCGACAGTGGGCTGCTCGCGTTGTATCAGCAAACCAGCGCCGCCGGGCGCGCGGAACTGACGGCGCTGCAAGCCGGGCAAGGCATCGGACGCGCGCTGACAAGCGAGATCAAGGTCGCGATTCGCGACGCCGGCGCGTTTATGGATCCGCGCTCGCGCAAAGATTGGTGGCGCGGCAGATAACCGGTTTGTCACTTCTCCGCTCCTATGTTAGAATAACGACGACAATGAAACGCCTGCTGTTGCTTCTGGTCATCGCGATTTTCATCGCGGCGGTTGCGCTCCCCTCCGCGGCGGCGGCTCAACCACCGCTCGTCCTCGCGTTCTACTACGACTGGTACGATGCCAACACTTGGAAGCCGAATCGCGTGGCAGACCTGCCGGCGACGCCCTACGCTTCCAGCGATCCCGCCGCGATGGCGCGTCAGATTCAGCAGGCGCGCGGCGCGGGCATCGACGCGTTCGTCGTATCGTGGTGGGGCGCGGGAAATCCCACCGATACCAATCTGGCGACGCTGCTCGATCAAGCGCGCGCCGCCAACTTTCAGATCGCCGTCGATTTTGAGGTGACGAGTCCGTTCTACAATTCCAAAACGGCTGTCATCAACTCGCTCAAGAATCTGCTGGCGACGCGCGCGCAGCATCCAGCGTACCTGCGCGTGAATGGCAAACCCGTCATCTTCTTCTGGCGCGAGCAAAGATTCACGCCGGACGAATGGAACGACATCCGCAACACCGTCGATCCCAATCACCAGTCGCTGTGGATCGCGGAAGGCGTCAAAGAGCAATTGCCGTACCTCAACGTCTTCGACGGATTCCACCTCTATTCGATTGCGTGGGCGCCGGACGTCGCCGCCGAGCTGCAAAAGTGGTCCCCCCGCGTGCGGTCCTACGGCGCGGACAAGATTTGGGTCGCGACGGTGATGCCGGGCGCTGACAATTCCAAGAGTCCTGAAGCCGGTAAAGTGATCCGCGATCGGCGTAACGGCGATTTCTACCGCGAGACGTGGCGCGCCGCGTTCAGCACCAATCCCGACTGGATTATTATCACCAGTTGGAACGAATGGGTCGAGGGTACGATGATCGAGCCGAGCGTGACGTACGGCAACCTGTATCTGGACATCACGCGCGGCTTTGCGGCGCAGTTCAAAGCGGGACTGCCAACACCTACGCCAACTCTTCCGTCCACGCCAACTGCGCCGGTCACATCGACCGCGTCGATCGATATTCCCGGCGCGATCACTGCGACGGTCAACGCTACGGATACGCTGCGCGTTCGCGCCGATCCGAGCACCGACGCCGCGATCCTGGGGCGTCTGCGGCTGGGGACAACCGTAATGATTCTGGCGCGCAGCGATGATTCACAGTGGTGGCAGATCGCGTATCCCGATGCGACTCAGGTCGGCTGGGTCGCTGCGGAGTACGTGACAGTAACCGGCAGCGCGGATTCGGTGCCGGTCGTATCACCTACGGCGACGCCCACACCTGCCCCCACCGATACGATCACGCCAACCGATACGCCAGCGCCGACCGACACACCTGCGCCAACCTCGACGCTCGCGCCAACGTCATCGCCAACGCTAGAGCCACCCACGCCCACGCCGACGCCTACCGCGTCCAACCTACTGCAAAATATATTGGGGTGGCTACCCTTCCATTGATGGTCGAAAGGAGCGCACCAATGGCTGATCTCGAAAAAGACATCGCCAAAATTCTCATCACGCGCGAACAGCTTCAAGCGCGCATCGCCGAACTTGGCAAGGCGATTAGCCGCGACTATGCCGGCAAAGACCTGCTGCTCGTGTGCGTCCTGAAAGGCGGTGTGCTTTTCCTCGGCGACTTGGTGCGCGAAATTCACATCCCGCACTCGATTGATTTCATGGCGATTTCTTCGTACGCCGGCGCGCGCACGGAATCGAGCGGTGTGGTCCGCATCCTGATGGACTTGAACGCGAGCATCGAAGGGCGCAATGTGCTGATCGTCGAGGACATTATCGATACCGGGCGCACACTTTCGTACATCACCGAAAATCTCCGCACGCGCAATCCGGCATCGCTCAAGATCTGCACACTGCTGAACAAACCCAGCCGCCGTGAGGTGAAGGTCACGGTCGATTTTGTCGGCTTTGACATTCCGAACGAATTTGTGGTCGGCTACGGGCTGGACTATAACGAACTATATCGTAACCTTCCATTCGTCGGCGTGCTCAAGCCGGAGATGTACACCAACTTGAACGAATCGCCGACGACCGGATCGTAGAAAAAACCTGGGAGGTTTTGAAAACCTTCCAGGTTTGTCTTTCAATCCTGTATCTTTTCCACCGCCTCGCGGATCCTCACCAGCGCTTTCTTGATATTCTCCAGCGAATTCGCGTACGAGAACCTTAGGTAACCTTCCCCCGCGCCGCCGAACGCCGTCCCGCTCAAGCACGCGACGCCCGCCTCGTTGAGCATATAGTCCGCGAGCTTGCGCGAGTCCCAGCCGGTACCCGCGGTGTTCGGAAACGCGTAGAACGCGCCGCGCGGTTTCAAGCACGTAAAGCCCGGAATCGCGTTCAACCCATCCACGATCGTATCGCGTCGCTCCTTGAACGCGGCAACCATTTTGCCGACGGATGCTTGCGGTCCGGTGAGCGCTTCCACTCCGGCATACTGCGTAAAGCCAGCCACGCAGGAATTGGAATTGGTTTGCAGGCGCGTGATGTGCGGCACGAGATGCTCTGGCATCACACCCCACCCCAACCGCCAGCCGGTCATCGAATACGTCTTGCTAAAGCCGTCGAGCAGGATTGTGCGTTCTGCCATACCGGGGATGCTGAGCAGACTACTGAATGTGCCGTCGTACAGCACGCGCCAGTAAATCTCGTCAGTGAAGACGGTGATGTCGTACTTGTGCGCGACCTCGGCGACGACCTGAAGATCGGATGCTTCCAGCACGCCGCCGGTTGGATTGTGCGGCGAGTTGAGGATGATCATCTTGGTTTTGGCATTCGCTTTGGCGTAGAACTCGTCCGGGTCGAATCGAAAATGATTTTCTTCGCGCAGGACGTACGGCACAGGCGTGCCGCCGCAGTATTTGATCATGCTTTCGTAGATCGGAAAACCGGGTTCGGGATACAAGACCTCGTCGCCCGGTTCAACCAGCGCGAGGATGGAGAAGAACATGATCGGTTTTGCGCCGGGGGTGACGACCACCTGATCGGGGGAAACTCTGACGCGGCGCGTCGTGCTGACATGCTGCGCGATTGCTTCGCGCAGTTCGAGGATGCCGGCGCTTGGCGTGTACTTGGTCTTGCCATCCTTCAGCGCACGCGCGCCGGCGTCAACGATATTTTCCGGCGTGGGGAAATCCGGCTCGCCCACTTCCAGGTGAACGACATCGCGTCCCTGGGCTTCCAGCGCCTTCGCTTTGACCAAGACCTCAAATGCGGTCTCGGTTCCCAAACGACTCATCCGTTGAGCAACTCTCATGCACGACCTCCTTCAGTCGCAGTTCGTTTACGCTTTCTTGCGCCATCGTTGCAGGCGGATTTGCTGTCGTTCCTCGCCTTCACTCCAGCGGCGACGCTCTTCGTCCGTTTCCAGAATCAGCGGCGGCACCGGGATAGGATGCCCGGCGTCGTCTAGCGCGACGAAGACGGCGAACGCGGAATTGGTATGCGTGAGTTCACCGGTCACCGGATTCTCCGCTTCCACGTGCACGCCGACTTCGATGGAACTTTTGCCCACCCAATTCACCCGCGCGCGCAACGTCAGCAAATGTCCCACGCGCACCGGCGACAGAAACGACATGGAATCCATCGCGACCGTCACGACCGGACGGCGCGCGTGGCGCATCGCGGCAAGACCGCCAGCTTCGTCAACCAGTTTCATAATATAGCCGCCGTGCACATTTCCCAGCGGATTCGCATCGGATGGCATCATCTGCTGGCTGAGCGTTACTTCAGAGTCACTGCTGCATTTCGCGGGAAATTTGGGATCGCCGCCGCGCACATCGAGCATCGTTTCATCCCGTTCGTTTGCCATTGCCTCGCCCCAGAAAATAATGTCGCCAGTATACTGCAATTTGGATATTTTTCAACCCCTTGCTATAATGCTGCCGATATTTCGCCGGAGGTCCTTCCTTGCCTTTCAATTCCCTCATCTGCCGCGCCGATCATGTTTGAGTCGCCAGAGCGCACGCCGCAACCCACGCCCGGATGGTTCTCGACTCTGACGCCCGGTCAGCAAGTCGGCTATGGCTGCCTTGCCATCATCATCATCGGAGCGCTGACGATGTACTGCGCGGGGACGATCAGTTTTCTCGCGCGTCCGATGTTACTGAATCGATCAACGC
>DAIDTM010000433.1 GCA_027457205.1 Anaerolineae bacterium
GCAGCGCGGGGTCGCGCTGGCGGCGCACAATGTCCTCATAGATCTGCCGCGCCTGGTTCTTGTCCAGCACCTGCCCGTCCAGCCGCGGGCCGTCTACCCACATCGCAAAATCGCTGATCGTCGCGTCGTCTGGCAGCGGGAAGATGTACGTGCCTTCCAGCGCGTACGCGCTGTCGTTGACGAACGTCTCGTCGACGTGCGTGCGCGCGACCTGATTGTCGATCGTGACGGTGACGTTGTGGTTCTGGACGGTGAGGTACGTCGCGCAGTTGCGGCGGACGGGCGGTAGAATGGGCGGGTGCGGCGGAAACGGCGTGATGAACGGCGGCGCGACTTGCGGTTGAATCTAGATGGGTGGCAGCGGTTGCGGCATCGGCATCGGGACGGGCGTGCCGCCGAGCGGAACGACAATCGGCGGGCAGTTGACGACGACCAAGCCGTCTGCGCGCGCGGGAAGCGCTTGGAACGCGACGCTCTGCGTCGCGAAAAGGACGAAAGCCGCGAAAGCGGCGGTGAGGAAACGCGCCTGGGGTTTCATCGGGAACTCCTTTGTGGTTTGTGGTAGGGGCGAAGCGGCGCTTCGCCCCTACGCGTCCTACGGGATCTCATCTCGCCTATCAGACGCCGAAGGCGCGTCAGGAGTTCCAAAAAAAGACCTGACAGATTTCGCAAAACCTGTCAGGTCTGGGTTATTTCAGCATCTCTTCGATTTCCTTTGCCTGCTCCGCAAGCTCCGGACGCTGCTTGACGACACGCGCGAGCCATTCCCGCGCGTTCTCGCGGATGCCCATAGACCTTCGAGGTTTTAGAAACCTCGAAGGTCTGCCTTATCTGCGCGCTGCCTTGCGATGTCGTTCCGCGTAATCGGTCAAGCCCATATGCTCGAACAACTCCGCTGCGCGCAATAGGTACGGGCGTGCACGTTTGGGTTGGTCTAGCCGCAAGAGTGCCCAACCAAAATTCCCAATCATTGCTGGCACACTGTAACGACTACCAATTTGCTCGTATAACTCGATGGCTTGAGTCAGCAAGGCATCCGCTTGAGCGGGATCCGTCAAGAGATAAGTCTGTCCGCGCGCGGCAAGCACGTTCGCTTCGCCCAACTTGGAGCCGACCGCGCGGAACAACTCCAACGCTTGCGCGTAACTCGCCAGCGCCGTGTCTCGGTCGGCACGGAATTGCTGCACGTCGCCCATCGCCTGAAGCACGTTCGCTTTCAGTTGCCGGTTGTAGTCTTTGCCTACACGCAGCGCATCAGTCAACCATCCTTGCCATTCGTCCCAAATACTAAAAAGCCCCAGCCAGTTGCGCGGCACAGTCGCCAAGCGCGCAAGCAATTCGCCGTCATTCTTTTCGCGCGCCCAGTTCGCGGCGCGGCGCAGGTTGTCCAACTCATTAGAAACGAAGGGAACGTTGTCGGGGATAACCATTGCGTGCTGTTCAAATAACTGGATGAGGAATTCGGCGTGCGCGCGGTTCGCCGCATTGCCCTCACCGCTCTCGTTCAGTTTCGCGGCAGCATAATCTCGCAAAAGATCGTGCAGTTTGAATCGCCCCACCTGCTCCGCATCCATCACGAGCGAGCCGTCCTGCAAGCGTTCGATGCTGGTCCGCGCGTCCGCTTCGCTCTCACCCCATACCGCGGCGGCGGCAACCGGCAGAAAACCGGTCGGCGCAAAAACCGCCAGCGCGCGCCAGCGGCGGCGGTCGGCGTCGTCCAGATCCGCGTAACTCAAATCGATGTTGACGATCACGCTATCTTCGCGCGTTGGCGTCGCGCCGCGCTGCAATTCTTTCATGCGATTGGCAAGCGATTGGTTGAAAGCGGCAATCGGCGTCTTGGAAAAATGGAGTTGTTTCCGCAACCGGCTCGCGGCAATGTCGAGCGCGAGCGGAAGATAGCCGCACAAGCGGCACAGTTCGCTCGCGGCATCTGGCTCGCGGTCGAGCGCGCCGCCTAGATCGTGCGCCTCGCGTAGGAGTTCGAGCGACTGCGACTCCGTCATCACGTCGAGTTCGAACACGCGCGCGCCGATGCCAAGTTCGCGTTGGCGCGAGGTGACGAGTGCGGCGCACGGCGGCGAGGGCGGTAGGAGAAATTTGAGCGCGGGGATCGTGGATCTGTACACGTCGTCAAAAAAGACGACGGCTGGATTCGCGCGGAACGCGGCGAGGAGCATCTCGTAGCGGCTCTCGTCGGTCGCTGCGGGTGGAAGCGTGATCCCCAGCGCGCGAGCGAGTTCGTTTTGCAGGTCGGCAAGCGGACGATTGAAAACGCTGAGCCAAACGACGCGTTGCTTTCCTTCGCGTTCGAGCACGCTGCACAGATGCTTTGCCAATTCCGTCTTGCCGATGCCACCCATCCCCGCGACGCCGACAATCGCGACGGCGGTTTGCGATTCGAGCGCGGCGCGCACGTCGGTTTGGATCTTGCCGCGCGGGACATAGTGCGCGGTGCGCGAGGGCGGCGCGGCGCTGCCGGCGGGAGGCGGCGTGTTCGGCGCGGTGACCACAGTGTCGACGTGTTTGATGTACGTACCATCAACACGCACGTTGTCTGAATTGTCGCCCAAATTGATTTGGGCGTAGTCGCCTGTGTGGTCAACCGAGCGCGTGGCAGGCGGAGGAGCGACCGGCGCGGGTGGCTTGTCGTCGCCGGGCTTGAATGTCGCTTCGGCGAACGGCGTCTTGACCTTCATCTCGCTGACGCCAAACTTGCGCCTACGAAACCACACAATGAAGAGCGTGACGGCGATGATGACGATGATCGCCGCGAGCCAGACGAGCGGAGGCAATTGAGCGAGACTGTCCAGCATCGTTGCTCCAATCGCGCGCCAGATTTCGTTCCGATGAGGATTATACCACGCAACCGCGCGGAGCGGAAGGGCGCGTAGGGG
>DAIDTM010000434.1 GCA_027457205.1 Anaerolineae bacterium
GTACCTGCCCGATCGAGCTGGTGAAACTCATGATCGCCAGAGGGACCGCTGAATTTCCGGGAGGGAAATAGGAAACAAAGAGGACGGTTGAGCAGACCCAGGTCGCCGCGGCGATGCCCATCACACCGCGAAAGATAACCAGCCAAAAGGGATTGGGAGAGAGCGCCAGACCCGCGCCGGAGATGGCGCAGATCATCATGCCGCCAATAACGAACTGGTGCCGTCGTCCGATCGAATCCGACCAAAGACCGACCGGGATCCTCAGAAGCATCTGCGTAAGTCCGTATACGCCAACCGCTAGACCGACCATATTCAGAGGTGCGCCCATCTTTTCGGCGTAAACGGGAAAGACGGGCACGAAGACGTACATGGATGCCCAGAAGCACAACATGCCAGCGACAAAGACGACAACGGCGCGCCGGTTTACGGATCTGGACGCATTTTGTTTTTGCGACATTAGGCTTTTTCCAACGCGTGCTCGTACGGCATGAAATGCGGCGAGACACATCGGCTCGCCGCACAGGCAAACTCACTTGATTCCATTCGTCGGGTAACTACTCAACCAACTCTTGCGAAAGGCTCGAAGATGTTCGTCGATGTAGATCGACCGAATTCTGCGGGTGACTGGCTTTGAATTGCAGGGTTTGAATGATGAACTCGTCCCGAAGCTGTTTGAGCGCGTCGATATCGCGCTTGGTCCAATCGTAAAAGCCCTTGCCGCTCTTTACCCCGAGATCGCCTTGATTCACCTTGTCCGCCAAAAGCTGCACAGCATGAGATTCGTTGTTCAGCGCCGGCAGCACGCTGTTTTGAACCGCCAAGCCCAAGTCCAATCCCACCGCGTCGATATGCTCGATGATTCCCCAGACGGGCAGCCGAATCCCCAGGCCGTTCTTGATCGCGCTGTCGACGTCTTCCGGCGTCGCCACACCATCTTGCACTAGGTTCGTCGCCTCGCGGATCATCGCTTGTAGAATCCGATTCGCCAACTGACCGGGCAGGTCTTTGCGTACGAGGACCGGCTTTTTCCCGCAGGTACGCAGAAAATCAAGCAAGGTTTGCGCGGTCTGCTCCGAGCTATACGGACTCATGACGACTTCGACGAGTGGCACGAGATGCGGTGGCATCCAAAAGTGAGTGGTGACGATGCGTTCGCGGTGCTCTGCTAATTCTGAAATGGCCGTGACGCTCAAGCCCGAAGTGTTTGTCGCGAGGAGCGTCTCGGGCGGCGTGAGAAGGTCGAGGCGGTGGAACATTTCCTGCTTTGCAGCGAGGTTCTCAAAGATCGCCTCGATGACAAGCTCGGCATCAAGGGCCGCCGCATCCAGATCGTCTGTGCCGCGCAAGCTGAGCTTGCCGGACGCGACGGCGGTTGCGCTGACCAGGTTGTGCTGAAACAACTGGTCCATCAACGCACGCGCCTTGTTAAGCCCGTCGTCCACCCAATCCGGCCTCTCGCCGATGAGCGTTACCTCGTACCCGGCGAGTGCGATCACCGCCGCGATGCCCGGCCCCATCATCCCGGTGCCGATGACCGCAACCTTTTTGATGTTCATACCCACTCCAACTCAAGATTGAGGAATGTACGCCTACCGTGACTCATCATTCACTGGTCCATTCGCTGGGGGAACGGACATAGGTTGTCGCACCCGTTCTTCGTCACCACCAGATTTTCTTCGAGCCGCACGCCGCCAAAGCCGGGGATGTAGATTGCCGGCTCGATGGCAAAGACCATCCCTTCTTCGAGTATGTCGTTGCTCGCCGGGTGGAGGGTCGGCGGTTCATGGAACTGCAAGCCAACGCCGTGTCCAAGCTGATGGTTAAAGTACTCGCCCAAGCCGGCGCGGTCGATCACCTTGCGCGCAAGTGCGTCGAGGTCGGCGCAGCGCACGCCAGGCTGAACCGCGGCGATCACGGTGTTCACCGCTTCTTGTACGGTGTCGAACACCTTCTTGGCGCGCGCATCCGGCGTGCCGACAAAGAACGTGCGGGTCAGGTCGTTGAAATAGCCGTTCGTCATCGCGTCCAATTCGACGAGGACCGGCTCGCCCCACGCGAGGCGCTTGTCGGTCGAAACGCAGAACGGTCGCCACGAGTTGACCGAGTTCTCGCCAGACATGACAAAACAATAGCCGCGCGCGCGCGTCACGTTCTTGTAGCCGACGCCGCTGCCGTAGATGCGCCCCTCCACCGCCGCGGCGACCTCCGCCTCGCGCACGCCGGCGGTAATCATCTCACGCGCGACCTGGTAACCCATCGACGCGACTTCGTTCGTGATCCGAATCTGGTCGATCTCCTGTTTCGATTTGACCATCCGCGACCGTTTGATCGCGCTCGTCGCGTCCACCCAGCGCGCGTGCGGCAGCGTTTCTTTCAGCGCGGTGAGCGTCGATTCGGTGACGACGCGCGCTTCCGCCGCGACGTTGTTGCCGCCGACCAGTTCGAAACTTCCTTCATAACCGACGACGGCTTTGGAAAAGCCCTTTTCAACCGCCAGGTCTTTGAGGAGGGTTTGGGTCTGCGCGGTTGGATTCGCGATCGCTTGCATGTTGATGAAACGAAAAGTGCGCTGGTCGGTAACCCACCCTGCCGCTGCATAGTCCAATTCTGAATACGGCATGATGAGCACCGCCTCCCCGTTCGCGGGAACGACGGCGAGCGACGCGCCGATGACGGGCCAGTAACCGGTCGCGTTAAGAAAA
>DAIDTM010000435.1 GCA_027457205.1 Anaerolineae bacterium
AAGAAATGCCGGTGATCCACCCGACGGAAGACGAAAACGCGTTCGAATTGTCGCGCGAGGGACAGGCATTTCGCGTGCGCGGCAGGAAAGTGGAACGCGTGGTCGTGATGACGAACTTAGACCAGGAAGAAGCAATCTTCCGCCTACACCGCGTGTTCAAAGCGATGGGCGTTACCGCCGCGCTGGAGAAAGCCGGCGTGCACGAGGGAGACAAGGTACGGATCGGCGAGGTGGAGCTGGAATGGCGCGAGTAGGCATTCTCGGCGGCACATTCGATCCACCGCACATGGGACATCTGGTCATCGCGCAAGAAGCACTGACGCAACTGGGGCTGGCGCAAGTGATTTTCGCGCCGACGCGCCAGCCGCCGCACAAAATCGGAAACGCGATCACGCCCATCGAACATCGCGTCGAAATGGTACGCCGAGCCATTGCGCCGCATCTGCAGTTTATGCTGTCACGCGTCGACGTGGACCGCGCGGGACCGACCTACACCGTGGACACGCTGCGCCTGCTCCGCGAACAACTTGGACCAGTCGATTTGTATTTCATTATGGGGATGGATTCGCTGGCGAGTCTTTTGACGTGGCACGCGCCGGAGGAACTGATCCGATTATGCCGGCTCGCAGTGTTCAATCGTCCCGGCTTTGCCGTTGACCTCGACGCGCTGGAGGCGCAACTGCCCGGCGTGCGCGAGCGCGTCGCACTGCTGTCCGCGCCCACGCTGGACATCGCCGCGAGCGATTTGCAACGCCGCGTGCGCGCCGGTCTGCCGATCACGCATCTGGTGCCAGAAGCCGTCGCCGCGTACATCGCAGAACAGGGATTGTACCACGATCCAACGTAAGGGCGCAGCAATGCGGCGCCCCTACACGTTTACCTCAACTCGAAAATCGCAATCGACACCCGCAGGTTTTCACCGTGCCGCGCAACGCGCAACGCGCGGTTTGATTCCCCCAGATAGATCGACCGCTCGATTTTGATTTCCTCACGCGCACAGAAATCGATAAAGTCGCGCACGGTCAGCGCGCGTGCGCGCGGCGACGCGTGCCACGGCTGCGGCAGCCCCGGCGCGAGCGGCGTGCGCCCGGTGAACAGCAACCCCAGCCGACAGCGCCAGTGTCCCCAGTTCGCGAAACTCACGATCGCACGACGACCGACGCGCAGCATTTCGCAGATGATGAACGATGGATCGTCGAGGTACGGCAGTGTCTGACTGAGGATGACGGTGTCGAACGAGCGATCAGGGTAATCGCCCAGACCTTCGTCGAGATTACCCTGGCGCACGCTCAAGCCCTTTCCGACGCACGCGAGCACGCCTTGTTCCGATAACTCGACGCCGCGTCCGGTGATTTGCCGCACGTCGATGAGATAGCGCAGCAGCATACCATCACCGCAGCCGAGGTCAAGCACTTTTTCGCCGGAGGCGACCAGCTCGGCAATCGCCATCAGGTCGGGGCGCAAAGCAGCCACCCTATTTGCATCGCTCATAGGGCAGGCGCGACCCGGATTTGACGATGCGCGGCGACGCGGTCGAGAAAGTCAGAGATGAGTTGCGTCATCGTTTCTACCTCGAGCAAAAACGCGTCGTGTCCCCACGTCGATTGCAAGTTGCAGTATGTCACGTCTGCGCCAATGGCGGTCAACGCGCTGACCATTTCCTTCGAGTGATATGTCGGATAAAGCCAGTCGGACGTAAACGAGACGACGAGGTACATAATTTGCGCGCACGAGGCGAACGCTTTGGTCAGACTGCCATTCCCATTTGCCAGATCAAAGTAATCCATCGCCTTGGTCACGTAGAGGTACGTGTTCGCGTCGAAGCGTTCAGTAAAGCGGCTGCCCTTGGTGTGCAGATAGCTCTCCACCGCAAAATCAGTTTTGAAATCGAAACCGAAACGCTCGCGCCCTTCGAGCCGCCGCCCGAATTTCTGGTGCATTGACTCTTCGCTCAAGTACGTAATGTGACCAATCATTCGCGCGAGCGCCAGCCCGGTATTGGGCCGCGCGCCGTCGTAATAATCACCGCGGTTCCAGCTAGGGTCAGCATAGATCGCCTGCCGCCCCACTTCGTCGAA
>DAIDTM010000436.1 GCA_027457205.1 Anaerolineae bacterium
CGCTCGCACGCGTCGTAGAAACCTGGCAGATTTCTCTGCCCGCCGATGTTTTTCAACGTTTGGACGCGGCACGTCCGACGCTGGATCAGCGCATTGCCTTTGCGATGCTCACCGCGCCGCGCTGCGAAGCGCGGGTGATTCTGGACACGTTGAGCGCGCGCGACCTGTCGGGGCGATTGATTTTCGGGCTGCGCCACATTTTTCCTTCCGCCGAATATATGCGCGAGCGGTATCGGATTCGCGAGATGCGCCTGCTGCCGTTTTACTATGCGCTGCGTCTGGCGGACGGCGCGCGCAAGCTGGGTCAGTCTCTGATCTCTATGATCGCCAATCATTGACGTTGAAGCGAGACGATGAATCCTTCCACAGACTCGTTCACGATGAATATCGCGGAGATGCCGGTAACGCTCATCCTTGCCGAATGTGACGACGCGACGCGCGCGCGGGTCTTGGATCGATACAGCGCGTTTGCAGCGACGCCGCACGCGGCGGCAATGCTTTCGATTCGTCTCCGTGTCGAGCCGGGCGCGGCATTTATTCCGATCGGCAACGCGCCTAATTGGCAAGTTCGCACGACGGAACGCGATGGGCGCATCGAGTTCGAGTCGTATTTTGAGAGGGGCTGGGCGGATCGTATTACTGGAGAGGGCGAGTTGCTCTTACGTCCGGAGGGCGATCCGGAGAATTACCTCCGCGTCTTGTACGCCTGGCTCTGTCTGGAACAACCCGGACTCGTGCTGCACGCCAGCGGTATCATCTCGAACGGAAAGGGTTACGTTTTCTTTGGCGCGTCCGGCAGCGGCAAGACCACCGTCTCGCGGCTGTCGCTGGACCGGACCGTCTTGAGCGACGATCTGGTGATCGTCAAGAAACACAACGGCGTCTATCGTCTCTACGGTGTGCCGTTCCGCGGCGATTTTCCGGAAGCGCCGCGCCATAACGCGTCGGCGGATTTGCGCGGACTCTTCACGCTGGTCAAGGATACCGATCATTTCGTCGCGCCGATGGAGATCACCGAAGCCGCGGCGCGCCTGGCGTCGTGCGCGCCTTTTGTGATGGCGCAAGCGCAGAGCGCACAGCGCGTGCTCCGGATTTGCGCCGACCTTGCCGCGCAGATTCCAGTGCGCGCGCTGCACTTTCGACGCGACCCCGGCTTTTGGGAGGTGATCGATGGACTCGACTAAATATCCAACACCGCATCCGCAGGTTGCCGCGCGCGTGGTGGACGGCTCGGCTTTGATCGTGCTCGCCGACAGCGGCGAAGTCAATGTCTTGAACCCGGTCGGCACGCGGATGTGGGAATTGATGGACGGCACGCGCACGGTGCAGGAGATTGCGGACACGATCTGCGACGAGTACGACGTGACCTCGCAGCAATCGCTCGCCGATGTCGAGGAGTTGGTGAGCCAATTGATGGGCGCGAATGCGTTGGTGCTGCAAGACCAGTCGGCGCAGCGCGGTTGATCGCTAATTCTGGGTCGCTGGTAACGGGACTGAAATACCCTTGACAGTCGTTTGGAAAAAGGTGATAATTGCCCGAAGACAGACCGGACGAAAGATTTTTGAGCGTGAATCGGCTGTGGTAACAATGTCTAATCGCGCCATCCGGCACGTGCGAATCGGCATAATCGTTCTGTGCGCCACCGCGTTGCTGCTGGTGATTGTTCCCGCGCTTGCCGCTCAGGCGCAGGGACCGGTCCAAGTCAAGGTGCTCCAGTCGGACACGAGCCGCGTGGTGCTTGAACTGGACATCAGCAGCTACAGCGCGCAGCGGGTAACCGTCAACGGCGCGGCGTACTCTCTGGTCACGGTTCCGGACTTGGGGCAAACAGGCGAAGCGGGCAAGCCGCAGCTGCCGATCAAAGGCAGCATGGTCGGTATTCCGCCCGGCGCGCAGGCATCGCTGAAAATCGTCGCAGACCAGTCCAGAACGGATCGACTTGCCGCGCCGCCGCTGCCTGCGCCGACCGCGCAAGTGCAGAGCGATCCCCGCCAAGTCATGTCGCGCTATCTTGGCGATGCGTACGCGCCAAACGCCGCGGCGTATTCCGCCAATCAATTCTATCCGACGGACGCCGCCCGTATCGCATCGACGGGAGACTGGCGCAGCCAGCACTATGTCGTCGTCGAGTTTCACCCGCTGCAGTACAACCCGGCGACGCGCCAGTTGATCTTCCACCAACAACTGCGCGTGGAGATCGATCTGAGTTATCCGCGCGGTCCGACCTCCGCCGCGCTGGGCGGATCGGCGAACGAAGGACCTTTTGAATCGGTCTTTCAGAACACCATCGTCAACTATTCGTCCGCCCGCAACTGGCGCGCCCGGAGCGCGCCCACGCGCGCACCCGCGCCGCACAGTCCATCGACGTATGCCAACGGTCCGTGGTATCGGATCGGCGTCAACGCCGACGGAATTTATCAGGTGACCTGCGGCGAACTGGCGGCGGCGCTGGGCAGCGCGTTGCCGGCAACGCTCGACCCCACGAAACTCCAGGTTTTCAAAAACGGAACGGAGCTGGCGATCAATGTGGTGGGCAACGGTTGGGCGGGCTGCACCAGTAGCGACACCGGCGACTATATCGAATTCTTTGGTCAAGCGCCGAACGCTCGGTACACCAACACGAATATGTACTGGCTGACATACGGTCAAACTACCGGCAAGCGAATGACGACGCACGACGGGACTGTTGGAAGCCAGACCGTCGCGACGACGTACACGACTACGCTGCACCTTGAGCAGAACTTGATGTACCGCGCCGGGGTAGTGACACCAGAGGGCGATCACTGGTTTTGGAGTCTTTTCTACGGATCGACGATTCAGGTAGGTTATCCGGTGACGCTCACTAATCTGGCAACGACTGGCGGACCTTTCACCGCGTCGCTCCAGGTCGAATTGTACGGTGTGAGCAGTGGAAATAACCAAACTATTCTTTCGATCAATGGCAACCAGATTGATAACACCACCTGGGCGGGACCGAGCGAGCGGCTTGCTACGATCAATTTTCCGCAGACGGATCTCATCCAGGGCAGCAATACGATTACCCTGACTGAGCCAACCGCGAGCAACGGCTTGATTGTTTACCTGAACTACTTTAATCTCAGCTATTCAAGTCCATTGACGACGACGAGCGATTTCATCCGGTTCAAACAACCGGTCGTTGGTTCATGGGCGTACCATATCAGCGGGTTTTCCAGCTCAACGGTCGAGACGTTTGATATTGTCGATCCTTTCAACGTCGCGCGAGTTGTCAACACGACCATTACGGGTACGAATCCTCCTTACACGCTCAACTTTGCGGATTCGCTCGCCACGGCGCACGAGTACATCGCGCTCACGCCCGCGCAGCGGCTAACACCGGTGAGCGTCACGTACAAGAGTTCCAATTCGAGTCTGTCGACCGGCTCTGCCGATTACATCATCATCGCCTACGGCGGCACCGATCCAAACGGCAACGTCAATTCAGCCAATAGTTTCCTTTCCCACGTCACGTCACTCGCCAACTTGCGCCAGTCTCAAGGAATGCGCGTCCGGGTGGTCGACGTGCAGGAAATCTATGACGAGTTCAACGATGGACTCGTCGATCCGCAGGCGATTCACGATTTTCTCTACTATGCCTATACCAATTGGACGCCACCCGCGCCATCGTACGTGCTGCTCGTCGGCAGCGGGACTTTTGACCCGAAGGGTTATTGCACCGCGACGCCCAGCCCGTGCGATGGCGTCACCACTCCACCGAACTCGACCCTCATCCCGCCATATCTCTTGATGGTCGATCCTTATATGGGCGAAACGTCGAGTGACAACCGGCTGGTGGCGTTCAATTCCGGCAACACCTTGCCCACGATGTACATCGGTCGTCTGCCGGCGTACACGGCATCCGATGTCGATGCGATGGTTACCAAGATCGTGAACTATGACCAGAGTCCGCCCGCGGGCAGTTGGCGTTCGATGGTTTCTTTCGTTACCGGCAGCGCATACCTTTCGTCCGGAACCGTTGATCCTGCAGGTAATTTCTGGGCTTATTCGGACGAGACTGCCAGCAATCCACAGTATATGTCGCCGGGAATGCAGGTGGATCGCATTTACTATAATGCATGCGACCCGAATGTCTACCCACAGTGCTCTTTGCCGTACCCGCCGTATACGACGCCGGCGGCAACGAATGTTGGCATTACGTCCGCCATCAATAGTGGTCGGCTAATTGTCAATTTTATCGGTCACAGTTCTATACAATATTGGTCAGGTCTCCAGAGCGGTTCGCCAGTTTTCTCAACAACAGATGTTGCCGGCTTGACCAACGGCAACAAGACTCCGGTGACGTTGGAGATGACTTGCTTGACCGGCTATTTCATTTATCCGGGATTGCCGAGTCTCGCCGAGACGAACGTCCGGCAAGCCGGCAATGGCGCGGTTGCCAGTTGGGCAGCCAGCGGTCAGGGCGTTTCGACCGGGCACGATCTGCTCGATAAGGGATTCTTCAGCGCGGTGATGAACCAGGGAATCCGTCAACTCGGTCCGGCGACACTGGCTGGAAAAACCAACTTGTACTTGAACGGCGGCGGACTCAATCTAGACCTACTCGACACGTTCGATCTGCTGGGCGATCCCGGCTCGCGTTTGCCTATCCAATTCAATCTCCGGTATTTCTTGCCGTTGATCCAGCGATAATCCAGGATGTACACCTTGATCGATTCTTCCCGCGCCTTCGCCGAGACGGCGGATCAATTGATCGACGCGCGTCTGCGCCGCGGTGATACGACGACCTTTGCGGTGACGACGCGCAGTATGTTACCTACCTTGCAGCCGGGCGATCGATTGACCGCGCGGGGCGCGCGCGCGGAAGAGGCGCGCGTGGGCGACATTCTCCTGGTGAAGACGCCAGGAGCATGGCTGGTCCACCGGCTCATCGAGCGGCGAATCGAAAACGGCGTGCTGCTCTTGGTGACCAAGGGCGACCATTGTGTGGAACCGGACCCGGCGTGGCGCGCCGCGCAAGTGTCCGGCGTGGTTGAATCGGTCGAGCGCGGCGGTCGGCGGTTGAATTTGACGTCGCGCCGGGCGCGCCTGTTCAACGTGTGGATTACGACTGTTTCGCGCGCGCAGTGGCTGGCGTGGCGAACGCGTCCCGGTTTCATCAGACGCATCACTCTGCTTTGCAGCAATGCCTTGCTGCGCGTCGGGACGCTCGCCGCGCGCTGGGTGGCAGGTTAGATATGTCTATTCAACCATCAGATTCCATAGTACCTATCGAACGAACTGTTGGCGCAAAGAACAAGAACCTTGAACCGCAAAGAGCGCAAATGGCTGTGGCGCACTTCGCCACAGCCACGCAAAGGTTCAGAAATTCTATTTCTTCGCGTTCTTCGCGGTTAAGATTGTTGGGTGTTGGCTTGTCCGAGTTGGGAACTTGGTTTGTTCAACTCGCGCTGCGACGACATCGCCGTGGATTGTTCGCGTTAGCGGTCGTCTTGATGTTGTTGGTGTTGATTCCGCTGCGCGCTTCCGCGGCGGTCACCGTCTCTTCTTTCACCGCCACCGTGCAGGGCAATCAAGTGGTAATTGCGTGGACAACTGTCAACGAAATCAATAATGCCGGGTTCTATCTTTTACGCAGCACCTCGCCTAGCGGCACGTTCACCAAGGTTCCTGTGACCGGTCCCGGCGTGAATCCTAGCACAGGATTGATTTTTTCCAAGAATCCCGGCGGACTTTCCACGACGAATTATTCCTACACCGATACGCCGCCGGTTGTCGCCGGTCAGACCTATTACTACAAACTAGAAACTGTCGATATGAACGGAAGTACCGAACAGTTCGGTCCCGTTCCAAATCCGGCGCCATCGCCAACCGCTCCGCCCCCGACGCCAGTACCGCCCACCGCGACGACCGCGCCGCCCGCGCCCGCGCGCACGGCGACTGCAATTCCGGCGGCAATCAGTACGCCGGCTCCCGCAACGGCTACCGCGATCGTCGCGGCATCTTCCACGCCCGCGC
>DAIDTM010000437.1 GCA_027457205.1 Anaerolineae bacterium
GCACAAAGGCTCTTACTCTCTTTGTGTTCTTCGCGTCCTTTGCGGTTCATTGTCATGAGGGTTTATGAAGCTTACCAATGAACAACTCGCCCAACTCATCGCACAGTCACGGCGCGACGCGCCCAACGAAACATGCGGTATCATCGCCGGCAAGACCGAACGCGCGCTCAAGATTTACGCGCTAGCGAATATCCATCCCGAGCCGCGCGTCCACTACAATGCCGATCCCAATGAATTACTGCGCGCGTTCCACGAGATCGAGAGGCTTGGCTGGGAACATCTCGCGATCTACCATTCGCATCCCGCGTCGCCGGCGTACCCCTCGCCCACCGACATCGCGCGCGCGTTCTATCCCGACGTGGCTTACCTGCTCATCTCGCTCATGAATTCCGAACAGGCAACGCTGCGCGGTTTTCGGATTATCGACGGCAAGGTTTCAGAAATTACACTAGAAATCGAGGATAAAAATGAACCATCGCGAACGCATGCACGCCGCGTTGAAAAATCAGCCCGGCGACCGCGTGCCGGTCGCGCTGTGGCGGCACTTTCCAAACGACGACCTGCGCGCCGAAACACTCGCCGCGCGCGTCGTTGAGTTCCAGCAAAAGTTCGATTTCGATTTCGTCAAGGTCACTCCGGCGTCCGGTTATCCAGCCGAGATGTACGGCGCTACGTTTAGCGACGGCAAGAATCGCGAAGGCACGCGCGCGTACGTCACGCGCCCGGTGAACGCGCCGGGCGATTGGGACAAGATCGTTCCGCTCGACGCGAAGAACCCGGTGTTTGCGCGCGAGACCGCCGCGCTGAAACTGGTCCGCCAGCGGCTGGGCGGTGGCGCAGCATCACGGGGGGATACCCGGCTAGCGGTGAATTCAAATGTGCCCCGTGATGCCGCGCCAGACGTGCCGATTCTGCAAACGATCTTTTCGCCGCTAAATTCCGCGCACAACCTCGCCAGCGAGCGTCTGTTCGACGATCTGCGCGCGCATCCCGACGCGCTGCATCGCGCGCTGAACGCATTGACAGAGACGCCCGCGCGCTTTGCGGTCGAGAGTCTGCGCGCCGGCGCGGACGCGATCTTCTTCGCGACGCAAATGGCAACGCGAAAATACCTGAGCGAAGACGAGTTCCGCCAATTCGGCGAGGCGTACGACTTGCGAGTGCTGGAGGCGATCCGCGCCGTCAAACCGGATTTCATCTTCCTGCACATTCACGGCATCGACATTTACTTTGATCGGCTCGCCCGGTGGGGCGTCGATGTCCTGAATTGGCACGATCGGCGCACCGCGCCAACGCTGAAAGAGGCGCGCGCGAAACACTCCGGCGCGCTCGCCGGCGGCATCAACGAGTGGGACACGCTAGCGGCAAAATCGCGCGTGGAGGTTGGGGCTGAAGTGCGCGACGCAATCGCGCAGACCGGCGGGCGCGGGTTCATCGCCGCCGCGGGCTGCGTGATTCCGGTGGACACGCCGGAGGAAAATATTCGCGCGGTGCAGGAAGCTGCCAGCGCGTAATGTCCGCGATCGGAAGAATAGTGCAGATCAGCCCCGCACTGTTTCCGTTTCGGCGCGGTAAGATTTGCCGCGCTCGACCGATAAACAGATGAAAGCGACTCTGGTCGCGGATATTATGATCGAGAAGGAGACGGGTGAATAATCAGGATTCAGGCGCGCCCTCTCGCTGGCGCGTGATCGCAGCGTTTGCGGCGGTCTACAGCATCTGGGGATCGACCTATCTCGCGATTCGCTTTGCAGTTCAGACGATTCCGCCGTTCTTGATGGCGGGCACGCGGTTCGTCATCGCGGGGGTGCTTCTCTACGCGTGGCTGCGCCTACGCGGTACGCCTGCGCCCACGCGCAGCCAATGGCGCGCGACGGCGATTGGCGGCGGGCTTTTGCTAATGGGCGGCAACGGCGTCCTCGCGTGGGCAGAGCAAACGGTGCAGTCGGGTCTCGCGGCATTGATGATCGCGACCGTCCCGGTGTGGATGGTGATGCTCGAATGGCTGCGCGGCGATGGCACGCGACCAACCGTCGGTGTCGCGATCGGTCTCGCGCTGGGTCTGGTCGGCATCGCGCTGCTCGCGGATCCAGTGAACTTGGCGGGCGGCAATTCGATCAGCACGGTCGGCGTGATCGCGCTGATATTTGCAGCGCTCTCGTGGGCGACCGGTTCGTTTTATGCGCGTCACGCGCCGCTGCCAGCCGCATCGCTCATGGGGACGGGAATGGA
>DAIDTM010000438.1 GCA_027457205.1 Anaerolineae bacterium
TCGTTGAACACCGGACCGGTCTATCTGTACGCGCGCCGCGGCGCGTTTCGTTCGGCGATGTGGACGCCGGACGAACGCGTTGCATTCATCGCCGAAATGTTCCGCGAGAATCGTGCGGTGTATTTGCTGGACGACAGCGTAGAGACAAGCGCAGTCCGACGCCAGCTGGCATCGCGTTACGCCGTGTGCCTTGTCGCGGTGCTCGATGTACCGCTCTTCGGCGCGGTGGACGGCGCGCCCGGCGCGCTGTGGGAAATACAACCTTGACAGAAGACCAAAGTCAGTCACACATGAGTTACCCAAGATGACCAAACCCATCATTGCCATCGTCGGACGCCCGAACGTGGGCAAGTCTACGCTGTTCAACCGGCTTGTCGAAGAACGGCTCGCCATCGTTTCCGATACGGCAGGCACAACGCGCGACCGGCTCTACGGCGATGCGGAATTCGCCGGACGCGAATTCATCGTTGTCGATACCGGCGGCTTGGAGTTGGACGCGCATACCGATTTGCCCGGCACGCCGGCGGCAATGCTCGCGGGTGTGCGCGCACAGGCGCAAGCCGCGATCGACGAAGCGGATGCGATTGTTTTCGTGGTGGACGTGGAGCAGGGACCCGCGCCCGACGATTTTGAAATCGCCAAGATTCTGCGGCAGACCGCCAAGCCGGTCTACCTCGTCGTGAACAAGGCGGACAACGACGCGCGGCGGCAGGATGCGGTCGAGTTCTTTCAGCTAGGGTTGGGCGATCCATTTCCAATTTCCGCGCTGCACGGCGTTGGCACCGGTGATTTGCTTGATGCGATCACCGCGCGTCTACCTGAAGAAATCGCGGCAGAGCCGCACGCCATTCCACACCTCGCGATTGTTGGACGACCGAACGTCGGTAAATCGTCGCTGCTCAACGCGATTCTGGGCGAGGAGCGCGCGCTCGTCAGCGACATTCCCGGCACCACGCGCGATGCCATCGACACGGAAATCGTCTGGGATAGCCAGCCGCTCGTGCTGATCGATACGGCGGGCTTGCGTAAGCGCGGGCACATCGATCAAGGAATCGAAAAGTATTCGTCGCTGCGCGTGTTTCGCGCGATCCAGCGCGCGGATGTCGCGCTACTTGTTATCGACGCGGCGGACGGCGTGATGGCACAGGACCAGCACGTCGCCAGTTACGTCCTGGACGAAGGCAAAGGTGTGGTGATCGTCGTCAACAAGTGGGATTTGATCGAAAAGGACGAGCGCACGATGGAGACGTACACCCAGCGCATTCGCTCCGCGCTCGATTTTATCGCGTACGCGCCAGTCGTGTTCGTATCGGCAAAGACGCGCCAGCGCGTGCGGCAGGTGATCGAAAAAGCGTTGATCGCGCGTGCGTCGTGGCAGATGCGTGTGCCCACTGGCGAGCTGAACGAGCTGGTGCGCGAGGCGACTACGCGGCACAACCCAGCGGTCAAGGGTAAACGTTCGCTGAAATTTCTATACGCGACCCAGGCGGACATTACGCCGCCGACGTTCGTCTTTTTTGTCAACGACAAGAAGATGGTGCATTTCACGTATCAGCGTTATCTGGAGAACCAACTGCGCGAACGCTGGGGTTTTGAAGGTGCGCCGCTGAAGATGGTTTTTCGGAATCGACGGAGCACGGAGCGATGAAAAAACCTTCCAGGTCAGAGACCTGGAAGGTTTTTGCTTCTACTGCGTTTTGGGCATGTTCGCCGCTAGCAGCAAGAGCACAAGGATGAGAGCGTAGAGCCGGATAAGCAGAGATGCGGTGTTCATGTTTCGCCTCCTCTGCTTATGTGACGCCTAACCGCGCTGAAAAGTTCCAGTAGTATGAAGGCTCAGTTTGGAATCGAATATACCTTCTCGCGGACGTGTTCGTCGCGAAATCGGCGGACTCGCGCTTGCAGCACGCCCGAGCGCGCGAGGTAGCCAACCAGTCTTTGCGGGTTCTCGCGGCTGACGACTGGCAGGCGTCCGACGTCGTGCTCCAGCATTTTGACGACGGCTTGCCGCACCGACTCGTCGGGATAAGCCACGATCAATTCGCGCGCGCCGGCTTCCAGCACGGTCGTCGCGTCATCAACGTGATCGCCCAGCGCGCGCAGCACATCGCCGCGTGTGATGATCCCGACCAGATTTCCCTGCTTGTCTACGATCGGCGTGCCCTGGCGATGCATCAATTGTGGATCGCTTCGCGTCATGCGCTCCGCCAATTCGGCAACTGTCATCGTCGCGGGAATCGTCGGTACGCGCGCGTCCATCACTTGTTCCACGCGCAGGATTTCGAGTGGATCGACGCTGTATTCTTGGACAAGGTGATGACCGCGCCGTGCGACTTTTTCCGTCAGGATCGATCGACGCATTAGCAACACCGTCACCGCATACGCGGCGACGCACGCGACGAGCAGCGCGGGCAGTACGTTCAAGTCGTGCGTCAGTTCGAGCGCGAAGACGATGGCAGTCAGCGGCGCGCGCATCGTGCCGCCCATCACTGCCGCCATGCTCAGCGTCGCCCACAGCCCTGCGTCGCCGCGCGGAATCCACTGCGCTTCGAATGCGCCGAGCGCGCCGCCCATGATCAAGAGCGGCGCGACGACGCCGCCCGATGTGCCCGAGCCGAGCGAAAAAGACCAGACGAGGGCTTTGATCAGCAGGAGACCGAGCACTGCTATACCGATGTATTCTCCGCGCAGCAGCGCGTGGATCGTATCATAGCCCACGCCGAGCACGCGCGGATCGATCCAACCGCCGATGCCGACGACCAGTCCGCCAATGGGGGGCCACCACATCCAGTGCAGCGGAATTTTTCGGAAGAGGTCCTCAAAGCCGTAGACGAGCGCGGTGAAAATATCCGATGCCACGCCAGCGAGGATGCCGACCGCCAGGGCGACCATCAATCCGACGATGTTCAGCGGCGCGTGCGGCGTCACCGGAAAGATCGGACCTTGCCCCAGGAGCGGAACGCGCAGCGCGGCGGCGCCGGCGGAGGCGACGGCGACGGGAATGAACGCGCGCGGTTTCCATTCGAACAGCAGTACCTCGATAGCCAGCAAGACCGCCGCGACCGCCGTCGCGAAAATCGCCGCCATACCGCCGGCTGCGCCGGCGACCAACAGCGTCTTG
>DAIDTM010000439.1 GCA_027457205.1 Anaerolineae bacterium
CACATCAATTTTCTAGGAATGGCAGGCGCAAATCCGCTGCGCGGTCCGAACGACGATGCGCTTGGTCCGCGCTTTCTGGATATGTCTCACGCGTACGATCCGGCGTTGCGTGATTTGGCGCGGGCGGTCGCGCGCGAGCAAAACATCGAATTGCGCGAGGGCGTCTACATTATGCTCGCCGGTCCCTCCTTTGAATCGCCTGCGGACGTGCGTTTTATTCGTCTGATCGGCGCGGACGCGGTCGGAATGTCGACGGTGCACGAAGTGATCGTCGCGCGGCATGGCGGGATGCGCGTTCTCGGCTTGACGCTCATTTCCAATTCGCTAGCACAGGGGCACGACAAAGTGAGTCATGAAGAAGTTCTGGCAGCCGGCAAGCGCGCCGTGCCGAAACTCGCCGCGCTCGTCAAGGGCGTCCTGGCGCAGCGATCGGCGGATTTTGCGGCGGTTGGTTAGGTTGACAATCTGACCACATCGCGCTACAATCGCCCACGATAATGATCGTGGCGACGCGAGTCGCGCAGGGGCTTGGCGGAATCATCTATCTGGATACTCGGAAATCCAGAACGGCTCATCCGCTCCACCGGTTCTAACGGGGGTGAGCCGTTTTGCTTTGCCCACTTTTTCCAAGATCACCCGGGGGAGAGGAAAATTTATGAGCACTGTGGCTGCGCCGGCGGCGTCCAAGACGCCGGAGACGGCTGAACAACATACGGCTGGGTTGCGCCGCGCGGTTGGCATCTGGGGCTCATTTAGCTGGGGCTATGCCGATGTCGGCGCAGATGTGTACGTCGCGCTCGGTTTGGTCGTCGCCGCCGCGCAGGGGCTTGCGCCGTGGGCGTTCGCGATGACCGGTTTTGTCTACTTATTCATCGGACTGGCATATACCGAACTGGCGGCGGCGTACCCGGTCGCCGGCGGCGGACATTATTATACCTTGCGCGGGCTGGGCGATTTTCTAGGTTTTACCTCCGGTTGGGCGCTGCTGCTCGATTTTACGATTGACGTGTCGTTGTTCGCGCTGGCGTCGTCGGGATACATCAACTTTTTCTTCCCCGCGCTGAATGGACGCGTAGACATTCCCATCTTCGGCTCGATCCAGTTGTGGTTGATGTGTGAAGCGATCGTGCTGGTGATTTTCTTGGTCGTTCTCAATCTACGCGGTATCCGCGAATCGTCCTGGCTCAATTCGCTCACCTGCGCCGTCGATATGTTCAACGAATCGATCATTATCTTCATTGGCTTCCTCTTTGCGTTCAGCCCCGATCTGCTGTTCAAGCAGTTTCAAACCCAAGCGCCAGACACGTACCATTTTTTTTACGGCGCATCGATCGCGATCATTTCCTTTGTCGGCTTGGAGTCGATTTCGCAGGCGGCGGAGGAAACCGTGCGCCCGGCGAGCATCGTGCCGCGCACGTCCCTCGCGCTGATTTTCACCGTGCTGATTTACGCGCTCAGTTTCTCGACGCTTGGCTTGGGTATGGTGCTCGATCCGGTCAAACCCTCCTGGCAGGTGCTGGCGGAAAATGTGGGCGACCCGGTCGCAATCATCGCGCATCACATTCCGTTTCTCGGCTTTATTGCCGGACCGTTTACCGCGATCCTCGCGGCAACGCTCGTCTACGCTTCGGCGAACACCGGCGTCATGGGCTATTCGCGCATTACCTGGTCGATGAGCAAGTTTCACCTGCTGCCGTCGTGGTTCAAGGCAGTGCATCCGGTCTTCCGAACACCGCATCGCACAATTCTCGTGTTTTCCGGCGTCGCGCTGCTTCAGGTGATCCTCGCGTCGCTGAGCGGTCAAGCGTACGATACGCTGGGCAATATGTACGCGTTCGGCGCGGTGACCGGCTATATTCTGGTGCTCATCTCGCTCATCCGTCTGCGGATGACGGACCCGTACACGCCGCGTCCCTACAAAGTGCCGGGCAATTTCAAGATCACGCATAACGGCGAGACGGTCGATATTCCGGCGATGGCGTTTGTCGGGCTAGCGGGAAACATCTTCATCTGGGTCTTGGTCGTACTGACGCACAGCATTGGACGCATCGCGGGTCCGCTCTGGCTGATTCTGGGTTGGTCGATCTATTTCTACTTCCGGCGCCGCGAGAAAATGCCGCTGATGGGCAATATCCCGCGTGACTGGGAGACGGAGCAGATTCGCGTCTTGAATGAAGCGCAGGAGTTTGAATACCTGGGACAGTATCTCGATGCGCTCAAGCGACGCGATCAACGCTTGGGGAAGGTACGCAATGGCAACAACGGCGCAACCAACGCAAAACAATAGCGCGCAAAAATCCAAGCGTGCGCCCGCGCCGCCCAGCCGCCTGGCGCGCACATCGGCGTACTACAAGTTATTTACGACGACGATGTTCATCTTGCTCGGGGCGATCATCGTGTTTCGGTCGATTACGGAAGGCGGCTCGCTCGGTCCAGCCCTGATCGGCGTCTGTCTGGCGGGTCTGGGCATCGCGCGTTGGGTCGCGATCTATCGCGCGCGGCGGCTGTCTTGAAAACAACGAGGATGCAATGCCGGAAATTCATTTAACTCTGGTTGGCACGGTGATCGCGTTCTCCTTTATCATCGTAGTCGCTTCGCTGCTGCACTGGATGCTGAATCCATCCAAGAACGTGAAGATGACCCTGGCGGCGGTGGGTCAGGAGTGGACGGGCACGGGCGCGATCGTGGTGCCCGTGCGCGGCTCCAATCTTTCCGAAAAAGTTTTGGAATTGGCGGCGGGCATCGCGCAGCGCGAGCAGCGGCATTTGCTCCTGCTGTACGTGGTCGAGATTCCCATGGCGCTGCCACCCGATGTCGAGTTGCCCGAAGAGCGCGAGCGGGGCGAAGAGATCCTCGTCCATCTGGAAGGCGCGGCGCAGAAACTGGGCGTGCAGGTCGAGGGGCAGTTGGTCAAAGCGCGCACCGCCGGCGCGGCGATCGTGCGAGCCGCGCTCGATCATCAGGCGCGGATGATCATCGTTTCTTCGCGCGAGCAGCCGCGTCCGGATGTTTCGTTTGGTCGGACGGTTGAGCATATCTATCGGTACGCGCCGTGTGACGTGATGGTGTATCGCCCTGGCGTGCAGCCGGCGAAGTAAAATCTCGGAACGAATGCTATGGCAGACACATCAACCTCCGCGCCAACGACGCGTTCGACCCAACCCATTCCGTATTTTTCGCTTCCCGCCGATCAGGTGTTTGAGAAGCTCGACACATCACCGCGCGGATTGACGACAGACGATGCCGCGCGGCGACTTGCGCAGTACGGTCCCAACGTCATCACGCAGGAACGCGGCGTCCCGCTCTGGCGCAAATTCATCGCGAACCTGACGAACTTTTTCGCGATTCTTCTCTGGATTGCCGCCGCGCTCTCTTTCCTCACCGGCTCGAACGAATCCGGCGTCGCGATCATCGCGGTGATTCTGGTCAATGCGCTCTTTAGTTTCTTCCAAGAATACCGCGCCGAGCAAGCCGTCGCCGCGCTCCAGAAACTCTTGCCCGCGATCGCCAAAGTCCGCCGCAACGGCGAAGTCGTCCAAGTCCAGGCGGCGGAGCTTGTCCCCGGCGATATTCTCGTCCTCGAAGAAGGCGACAACATCTCCGCCGATGCGCGCCTGCTGAACGAATTTGATCTGCGGACGAACAACTCAACTCTGACCGGCGAGTCCGAGCCGGTGCGCAAGACCGCCGACTCGGTTTTTCAAGAGGGGCTGACTTGGACGCAGATGCCGAATTTGATCTTTGCCGGCACCAGCGTCGCGTCCGGCACGGCGGAAGCCGCGGTGATCGCGACCGGCATGAACACCGAGTTCGGTCACATCGCGCACTTGACGCAATCGGTCAAAGCCGAACTCTCGCCGCTGCAAGTTCAAATCGGCAAGATTGCGACAACCGTCACGCAACTTTCGGTGGTGATGGGCGTTGTCTTTTTCTTTATCGGCATCCTGGTAGCTCACCTGACGCTGCAAGATGGCGCGATCTTTGCGATCGGCATCGTTTTGGCGAATGTGCCGGAGGGCTTGCTACCCACGGTTTCGCTCGCGCTCGCCAGCGGCGTCCAGCGCTTGGTCAAACGGAACGCGCTCGTCAAACGTCTGTCGTCCGTCGAGACGCTCGGTTCTGCCACCGTCATCTGCACCGATAAAACCGGCACGCTGACGCAGAACGAAATGACCGTGCGCGAAGCGTGGACCGGCGGACGCGCGCTCCAGGTCTCCGGCGTCGGTTACGAACCGAAAGGCGAATTTGCTTTCGATGGGCGTACGGTTACGCTCGCCAATTCGCCGGATTTGCAATGGCTGGTGCGCGCGGCGGCGTTCTGCAACAACTCGCGCTTGCTCGCGCCCAGCGATAGCCAGCCCAAGTGGGGCATTCTGGGCGATCCGACCGAAGGCGCGCTGGTGGTGGCGGCAGCGAAGGCGGGCTTGGACGTTGAGCGCGAGCAAAAGGCGCTGCCTCGCGTGTACCAGTTGCCGTTCGAATCGCGCCGCAAGCGGATGTCCGTCATCCAACGCGCGCGCGAATCAACGCTGGGCTTGCCGTCCGGCGCAGTCGTCGCGTTTGTCAAAGGCGCGCCCAAAGAAGTGCTCTCGCTCTGCGAGCACATTCTGGTCGATGGCGCGCCGCGTCCGATCGCCGATACGGAACGCGCGCAGATCATGAGCGAGAACGACCGCTATGCCGGCGCGGGTTTGCGCGTCTTGGCGATGGCGTACCGCGAAATGCCGGCGCAGCCGGTGGAATACACGCCGGAAAACGTCGAACAGGATTTGACCTTTCTGGGTCTGATGGCGATGCAAGACCCGCCGCGACCCGAAGTCGCCGCGGCGGTGGCGAACGCGCACACCGCGGGGATCCGTGTCGTGATGATTACCGGCGACTATGGCTTGACCGCCGAATCGATCGCGCGCAAGATCGGGATCGTGCGCCAGCCGCATCCGCGTATCATCACCGGCGCGGACTTGGACGCGATGGACGACACGGCGTTGAAAAAGGCGCTATCCGACCCGGTGGAAGTGATCTTTGCGCGTGTCGCGCCGGAGCACAAACTGCGCGTGGTCGCTGCCTTCCGCGAACTCGGCGAGATCGTCGCGGTGACCGGCGATGGCGTGAACGATGCGCCCGCACTCAAGCGCGCGGACATCGGCGTGGCGATGGGCAAAGCCGGCACGGATGTGGCGAAGGAAGCCGCGGCGATGATCCTGACCGATGACAACTTTGCCAGCATCGTCTCGGCGGTCGAAGAGGGGCGGGCGGTGTACGACAACATCCGCAAGTTCGTCACGTACATCTTCGCGCACCTTGCCGGCGAAGCGGTGCCGTACATCTTGTTCGCTTTGTTCAACCTGCCGCTGCCACTGACCGCGCTGCAAATCCTCGCGATCGACCTCGGCACGGAAACGCTGCCCGCGCTGGCGTTGGGCACGGAAAAGCCGGAACCCGATGTGATGCGCCGTCCGCCGCGCAAGCGCAGCGAGAAGCTGCTGAACGCGGCGACGCTGGTGCGCGGCTATTTCTTCTTGGGCATTTTGCTGTCCATCGGCAGTATGTTCGGCTACTTTTGGCAGCTGTACCAACGCGGCTGGACGTGGGGCATCACCGGCGCAAACCCACTCTTTGCGCCCGGCTCGCTCATCCAGCGCGAAGCATCGACGATGACGTTTCTCGGCATCGTCGTGATGCAGGTGGCGAACGTTTTCGCTTGCCGCACGGAGCGAGTGAGCGTCTTCCGCGTCGGTTTCTTTAGCAATCGGATGGTTTTTGCGGGAATCGTGTTCGAACTGATTTTTGCGGCGATCCTGATCTACGTGCCCTTTTTCCAACGCATCTTTGGAACCGCTCCGGTCGGAGTGGAGAACTGGCTTGTCTTGTTCGCATTTACGCCGATGGTGTTTGTCGCGGAAGAGGCGCGCAAATGGCTCGTACGGCACGTGGTACATAGACCCGGCAAGGAGGCACAACGATGAAAGTAATCATTGTCGGTTGCGGGCGCGTCGGCGCGCAGTTGGCGTCGCTCTTGTCGCTTGAAGGGCACGACGTTGCCATCGTCGATCGTGAGGCGAAAGCCTTCGAGCGGCTGCCAGCCAATTTTCGGGGCAGGCGCGTCACCGGCGTCGGATTTGATCGGGAGGTGCTGCGGCAGGCGGGCATCGAGCACGCGGATGCGTTTGTCTCGGTGACGAGCGGCGATAATACCAACATCGTCGCGGCGTTGATGGCGCGGCGCGAATTTCACATTCCCAAGGTAGTCACGCGCGTCTTTGATCCGCAGCGCGCCGAGATTTATCGCCGCTTTGGTATCCCCACTATTTCTCCGACGACGTGGGCGGCGAATGAAATCAAAGACCTGCTCGTGCACGCGGACTTGTCGTCGCGCCTCACCCTCGGCAGCGGCGAAGTGCAAATCATTCAGATCGATCTGCCGCCGATGCTGGTCGGGCACGCCGTGAATGAACTCGCGACGCCGGGCGAGATCTCCGTGATTACCATCGTGCGACAGGGCAAGGGATTGATTCCCTTCCCGGGCGCGACGTTCCAGGAAGGCGATTACGTTTATCTCGCGGTGCTGGGTTCGGCGATGGGCAAGCTGAAGAAGTTGATCGGCTGGGGTTAGCGGAGGCGAAAATGAATGTCTTGATAATAGGGGGCGGTAAGACCGGTTCGTACCTCGGTCAGATTTTGCTGGAGAGCGGATACAGCGTCACCATTGTCGAACGGCGTCCCGAGCTTCTCAGCCGGCTAGCAACGGAATTGCCCAACGCCAAGATCGTTTCCGGCGATGGCTCATCGCCGCGCGTGCTGCGCGCGGCGGAGACGCATCGCGCGGACG
>DAIDTM010000440.1 GCA_027457205.1 Anaerolineae bacterium
CCTCGTGCGGCTCGGCAGGCGGCAACGTCTCGGGCGCTTGCGGCTCTTCAATCGATTCGACTTGCGGCGCGTTGACCGGTTCCGACGCTGCTGCCGGCGGTTCGGCTTCAGTCGCGCCGACTGGTTCCGGTGTTGCCGCCGTCGGTTCTGCCGCGACCGTCGCTTCGGGGATGTACGATTCGGCAACCTCGTCACCGACAATCGGCGGCTGGAACATTTCTTCCGGCGGTTCCTCGACCGCTTCAGCCGCCGGCGCGGGCGCTTCCTCGTACTCCGCTGCAATCTCCGTCGGCATTCCAACTTCGGCGTGCGGTTCGATCTCCGGCGCTTCTTCTGCTTCCGCGCCGGTCTCGCCTTCCACCAACTTGCGCCACGGACCGTGAATCCCATCCTCCGTCACGCCGTAGTAGACGAAAAGTTTGTCGCCGACGCGCTGGACCAAATCCTGCCGCGACTTGCCACCGCGTTTGTACGCCTTCCAGATTCCGATGTCGCCCACCCACTGTACTTTGCGCGGGTCGCACGGATTCTTTTCGGCTTCTTCGATTGCGTACTGCCACAGCCGCCGCGCGCTGGCGAGCGTGACGTTGTGGACGACGCGCATATTCCGCAGATCGCGCACCGAATAATAGCGGACGCCTTTGCGAACATCTGACGTGACGATTTCAACGCCGGTACGCGGCGGGACGACAGTTGGTCCCACCGCCGGCGCGGGCGCTTCGACAAGCGTTACCGGCGACTCTGCCGGCGCTGCAGCCGCGTGCGCGGCGCTCGGCGCAGCAGCGCCCGTCGCCGCAAATTCCACCGCGAGCGCGTCGCGCACGAGCTGCACGATCTCGTCGCGCACTGCCAGCCCGGTCTCGTTCTCAGAGCGAACGTAGATATAACTGCTCTCCAGCGCGTACGGCGCGTCGCTTCCGCGTGGCACGATCAACTGCAGCACGTTTCTGCCCTGGCTCTTCAGCACTTCGACTTGGACTTCAATCGGCGGATTGATGTCCTTGGCGATTGCGAGTCGCAGTTCGGTGATCGCATGATCGGGACGGTCGACCCCGACCACAGGCGCTTTCGCGGTCGCGCTCGCGCCGATGTAAATCGTTCCGCCATTCGTGTTCGCCAGCGCGACGACATCTTCGAGGATACCGCGTGCGACGCCGCGTTTTTCGGACAGCCGTTCGTGAAACGATTGAACGAGCGTATCGCCCTGCTCGCGCGCTTCGCGGATCGGATCGAACGGCTCTTCCGCCATCGGACGATACGGACGCGTGCGCGAAAAATCGCTGCCGAGGAAGACCTCTTTGATCGCTTCGAACGAAACGTCATCGAGCAGAATTTCGGTCGCGCGGTCGCCCAAGCCCATTTCGTTCTTGTATTTCGGTTCGTAGACGAGCTTGTGCGCGTCGCTGCCCTGAATGCAGTGCATACGGCGCGGGTATTCCGGCTTGGTGCCGCTGAAGAACGCCGCCGTGCGCCGCCGCGACTTGGAGTCGAGATCGGTCACCTCCAGCGCGTGGAGGTTGCTGTCCTGCGTATACGCAATGCGCGTCTGCCCGCCGAAATCAAAGCCGGGCATCGCGACGCCGTGCGACGAGTTGGCGTGCGCGGCGATGACGAGACCGCCGGCTTCGTTGATCATGCGGTATGCCGTCAGCGCGTCCGTCGTCGCGCCGACCTCGCCGCTGCCCTGATCGAGCTTGTCCGGCGGGACGCGGAGCGAGAGCAAGAGATGCTCCAATTCGCGCACGGTCGTATCGGGCGGGAAGATGCCGAGAATGTGAAAACCCAGCGTCGCGGTAAATTCAAATCCCGGCAGAATCAGGATTTTCTCACGCAACCGGCGATACTCGTCTAGCCGCTTGCGCTCGTCGTCGCGCAATCGCTTCAAGCGTTCGAGCAATTCCAGCGACTCGACCTCTTCGAGGTAGCGCGCATAGCCAGTCGCCGAGTTGTGATCGGCGAACGCGATGATGTCCAGATTTTTTTCTTCGGCTTTGAGGAGAAAGTCGAGGTACGTGACGTTCGGTTGTTTATAGTCAATGGATGCGGGGGTATGCAAATGCAAATCCATCCGGTACCATTGCCGTTGTGAGGTTTTCTTTCGTTGAACCACAGGAGTCCTTCCTTTGGGTGGTAGGTACACCAGTAAACAGGTAGACAGGTAAACAAGTGGACGGGTGAATGCCCTGTTTGCTTGTTTTCATGTTTACTTTGTACTTTGCCGGAAGGATCATTGCGAGGAGAGAAAAAGCGCGGCGTTGTCAAAATATGCCACCGCGAAGCTGCGCCTTAACGGGTGCGAACGTTCAATCGTACCGCCAATGAATACCGTTCGCGAGCCAGGCACGCATAAAATCCGACCCGATGCGTTCCAAATCAATTTCTACGTGGAACCGCCAGCCGAACAATAAATGCGCGTGCCAAGCGCATCGTTTTCTCGAAACGACAATGACCCTTGCCAGAATTCGAGCAACCACGTTGGGATTCGCGCACCAATCGAGAAAATAATCGCGCGACGCCATGGGGATTGCCCGAGGTGAATAAGTCATTCGGTTGTTAATGTAGAGGCGGGGTCAACCCGCCTCTACGCGATCATCAATTATCCACGCTTTTTTGCTGTGCGCGGGGTTTTCTCCTTTTCCGTTTCTTCTTCGGACGCCGATTGCCCGTGTCCATTGCCGGTGACCGCCGGCGTCCGTTTGTCGCTCAACGCGGCGTCGAAGACATCCGTCACTTGCTCGGCAAAGACGAACTGGAGATCGTTACGGACCGGGTCAGGCAATTCGTCCAGGTCTTTTTCATTCCGCTTGGGCAGAATGATCGTCTTCAAACCAGCGCGGTGCGCGGCGAGCACTTTTTCCTTGATGCCGCCGACCGGCAGCACGCGCCCGCGCAAGGTGATCTCGCGGGGCATCGCGACGTCGCTCTTGACCAGGCGATTCGTAATCAACGAGGCGAGCGCCGTTGCCATCGTCACGCCGGCGCTGGGACCATCCTTGGGCGTTGCGCCCTCCGGGATGTGCAGGTGAATGTAGCTTCTCTCGAAATATTTTTCGTCAACGCCGAGGTCTTTGGCTTTGGAGCGCACGTACGAAAGCGCCGCCTGCGCCGATTCCTTCATCACGTCGCCAAGCTGACCGGTGACGATAAACCCTTTCGCGCCCGGCATCCGCGTCGCCTCGATGAATAGAATGTCGCCGCCGACCGGCGTCCACGCGAGACCGGTCGCGACGCCGGGAATCGTCGTCCGTTCCGCGACTTCGCCGTAAAAGCGCGGCTTGCCGAGAAGTTCGGTTACCTTCTCTTTCGTAATGACGACCGGCGTCTCCTTGCCTTCCGCGATGTGCGTCGCGACTTTGCGGCACACCGAGCCGATCTCGCGCTCGAGGTTGCGAACGCCGGCTTCGCGCGTGTAATCGCGGGCGATCTGGCGAATCGCATCGTCCTCGAACTTGATCTCTTCCGGCTTCAAACCATTCTCGCTCACCTGCCGAGGCACGAGGTAGCCCTTGGCGATGTTCAACTTTTCGTCCTCGGTGTAGCCGGAGAGCGTGATGATTTCCATCCGGTCGCGCAGCGCGGGCTGGATCGGATCGAGTTGGTTCGCGGTGCAGATGAAAATCACCTGCGACAAATCGAAATCGACATCCAGATAGTGATCGCGGAACGTCTTGTTCTGCGCGGGGTCGAGCACCTCCAGCAGCGCGGACGACGGATCGCCGCGATAGTCCGCGCCAACCTTGTCCACTTCGTCCAGCATCAGCACCGGGTTGCGCGTCTCGACTCGCTTGATCGACTGGATGATGCGACCCGGCAACGCGCCGATGTACGTGCGGCGGTGACCGCGAATTTCGGCTTCGTCGTGCATCCCGCCGAGCGACATCCGGATGAACTTGCGCCCCAGCGCGCGCGCAATCGACTGACCGAGCGAAGTCTTGCCGACGCCGGGCGGTCCCACAAAGCAGAGGATCGAACCCTTGTACGATTTCGACTCCTCGTCGCCGCCGCGCTCCAAGCGCAACTTGCGCACCGACAAGTATTCGAGCAGTCGCTCTTTGATGTCTTTCAGATCGTAGTGATCTTCGTCGAGAATCTGCCGCGCGCGGGCAATGTCCAGATTGTCCGGCGTCACCTTGCTCCACGGCAAATCGACGAGCCAATCCAGGTACGTCTTGATGACGCTGTATTCAGCCGCCGCCGGCGGCATCGATTTCATCCGCTCCAGTTCGCGTTTGGCTTCCTTCTCCGCTTCCGGCGACATTTTCGCTTCGGCGATCTTTTTCTCGTACTCTTTGACTTCGACCGCTTGCTCGTCCTCTTCGCCCAACTCTTTCTTGATCTGCTTCAACTGCTCGCGCAGAATGTACTCGCGCTGCGTCTTTTCCAGTTCGCCCTGCGCCTGCGATTGAATTTTCTTGCCGAGTTCGAGTACTTCGAGTTCTTTGGTGATGAGCGCATTGAGCTTGCCGAGCTTATCTTCGACTTTGTCGAGTTCAAGAATTTCCTGCGCGTCTTTGAGGTCCATCCGGAGACTCGTCGAGACCATGTAGACCAGTTGACGCGGGTCGTCGATATTGATCGCCGCCATCAACAGTTCTTCCGGCAGATGTGGCGCCAGCCCGACGAGGCGGCGGAACAGTTCGATCGTGTTTCGCATCAACGCTTCGACTTGCGTCGTCTTCTCGTTGACTTCGGGCGCGAGTTCAACCCGCGCGCGCAGGTATGGCTCGGTCGCGACGAACTCTTTGAGATGGATGCGGTCAATGCCCTGAACGATCAACCGGACGGTGTTGTCTGGCGCGCGCAGCATCCGATGAATGATCGCGACCGTGCCGATTGAAAACACATCGCCCGGTCCAACTTCTTCGACGGTCGCGTCCTTTGCGGTGGCAAGCCCAACCAGCCGCGTCGCGCTTGTCACTGCCTCATCGACCAATCGGATCTCACGCTCTTGACCGACGTTCAGAGGAAGCACGGTCAGTGGATAGACCACCGTGCCCCGCAGGGGTAAAATCGGCAATTCGTTCGGAATGTTCGGGGTGTTTTCGGACTCGTTTTTCGGTTTCTCTTCGGCTTCGCTGTCTTTTTTCCCAGTCAAGATGTGCATAGTCAACTCCAAGGGTTCAAGCCATCGCTTTATGTATCGCTTTGGACGCGGACGGTCACGCGATGTTCTTGCCGGGATTTGGGCAGAGTAACGTACAGGAATCCATGAACGTACTTGGCTTCGATCTTGTCTTCATCGTACGAGCCGGGCAACAAGACTTCGGTGTGAAATTCGCCGTAAGGGATTTCCATGCAGTGGTAACTCAGTTTTTCATCCACGTCGCGCCGATTGCCGCGCACGACCAACTCACGATCGATAAACGATATGGCAATATCATCCGGATTCATTCCCGCGATTTCGATTTTGACGATCACGGCGTCATCGGTTTCGTATACGTCGGTGGGTGGACGCCAGGTGCGCGGGCGCGACCGATGCTGGTGCGGGAGAAACGCGTGCAGCATCTGGTCCATCTGGCGTTCAAATTGATCCAAGTCGTCAAACATTTCTATCGGTGTCTGTGCCACAAGTCCCCCTTTCAAAAATCGCCGCCGAGCAGACAAACTTCATCGAAGGCGACGGCTCCATTTTAGCACACTTGGGCAATTCGGTAAAGTCAGATTTTGGATTGTCACGCTGGCACATTCGCTGCGCTCAGTGTAAACTCCGAAGCGTCTCGCAATTCGGTAACGCGATTCTGCACTCCCTTCGGTCGCTCGGAATGACAAAAACGCAGGCGTTCGATTTGCCACGCGCACACTGCCGCGATATAATAGATGCATCTTCGCCTCGCGACGTTACGCGCGGGGCGATTCCTTGTATCCCGGAGCAACCTTATGAGCATGGCACTGATCGTGCACGGCGGCGCAGGCGAAACCGTCGGTATCGATACGGACGCGCAGCGGCGCGGCGTGGAGACTGCCGCGCGCATCGGCTGGAACGTACTGCAGAAAGGCGGCAGCGCGCTCGACGCGGTGGAAGCCGCGATCGTGTCGATGGAGGACGACCCCGCGTTTGACGCCGGCACCGGCTCGTACCTCAATTCCGAGGGTGAAGTGGAAATGGACGCGAGTTTTATGGATGGGCGAACGCTGGACGCCGGCGCGGTCGCGGGCGTGCAACGCGTCAAGAATCCAATTCGTCTCGCGCGCCGTATCTTAGAGAGCGACCACACGTTTCTGATCGCGCGCGGCGCGGAGCGCTTCGCGCAAGAACGCGGCATCCCGCTTATCGACAACACTGAACTGCGGACCGCGGCGACGATTGCTCGCTGGAAACAAAACCTTGCCCACCCGCCTGCCGCG
>DAIDTM010000441.1 GCA_027457205.1 Anaerolineae bacterium
CGCCCGAGCCATCGCCAACGCCCACCCGGCGCGTGGTGACTGCGCCCGCGCCGCAGTTTGCGATGAACCTCATCGACGGTTATTCCTGTCCGCAATCGGGACCTGTGTGGCAAGTAATCGCGCGCGTGAACCGCTCGACTCCGCCAGCGATCTTTCTTGGAGGATATACAGTTGCGCTGCTCAGTCCCAGCGGTCAAATACTGAAAACGGACGTAACGGTCCCAGATGGACAGCAGGTGAATGGTCTGTGGATCAACTGCCGCGTCGACAAAGTGTTCCCGTACAATGCAAAAATCGACGCGCCCGATTTGCGCGGGCAAGGTCCATTCATTGTCCGGGTCGTCAAGTCCAAGACCGATGCCACGCCGCTTTCACCAGATTATTCAGTTAATTTTTCGCAACAGGCAATCTGGTTTGTCTTCTTCACTGCGCCGCAGTAATTCGATTGCGCGGCGTTCAAACAAGCCGAGCGATTGCGCTCGGCTCTTTCTTTTAGCCACGCCATGAAACGCATCGATCATCGTCTCCCATTAGCCGTTGTCATGTTGGGCGGATTCGCCCTGCGCGTTGTCCGTCTCGATTTCCAGCCGCTCTGGTGGGACGAGGGGTACAGCATGTTCTTCGCGACGCGCAATTTTGGTACGATGCTCGCGCGCACCGCCGTGGACATTCATCCGCCGCTGTACTATGCGCTGTTACAATTCTGGATGACATTTGCCGGCAAATCCGAAACGGCGGTGCGCCTGCTCTCCGTGGCGATCGGCGTCGCAGCGATTCCACTGATTTACGCGCTGACGCTCAAACTCTTCTCCAGCCAGCGCGTCGCGTTCATCGCTGCACTCGTGCTCGCACTGTCACCGCTACACATCTACTACTCGCAAGAAATCCGGATGTATGGACTCGTGACGCTGCTCGGCATGGCGTCGGTCTACTTATTCGTACAGCTCCTCGCAATGCCAGTCGGGCAACTGCGAACAGCAATCGTCGTGGTGGCTTACATCGGCGTCACCGCCGCCGCGCTGTACACCGAGTACTATGCCGCCTTCATCGTCGCGTTCGAGATCGTTACGCTTGCCATCTATGCCATCCGTTCGCGTTGGCTCATTGGCTCATTGGCGCATTGGCTCATTGCATTTCTCGCCATTGCCGCGCTCTACCTGCCCTGGGTCATCTACGCCGGCGCGAAACTTTACACGTACGTCATCGCCAAAGTCGCACACGAATCCTACACACCGCTCGACCTGATCACCTTTCTCGCCCAACACCTCGCCGCGTTCTCCGTCGGACACCTGACCGATTGGACGTGGCTCGCGTGGGGAAGCATTGTGCTGGTTGCGCTGGCGGTGGTAGGGGCAGCAACTTTTTACCGCGGAGACGCGAAGGTCGCAGAGAACATCAATGGCTCTTCTCTACGCTCTCCGCGTTTCAGCGTCGAACTGTGTCTGCTCTATCTAATCGTTCCACTCACGCTCGGCTACGCGATCAACCTGATCTATCCATTTCACCCGATTCGCAACGAACGCCTGCTGCTGCTCGCCGCGCCGGCGTTCTGGATTCTTGTCGCGTTGGGCATTGATGCGCTCTGGCATCGCCGCGCGTGGCTCGCCGCACTTGCGCTCGTCGTGATCGCCGCGCTCTCTGCCGCATCGCTGTACGATTTCTACACCGTGCCGCGCTACCCCAACGATGATTATCGTCCGTTGATCGCGGAGGTGCAGCAACTCGCGCAGCCCAGCGACGCGTTCCTCGCGATCTATCCGTGGCAAATTGGCTATCTCGAAACATACTACCGCGGCGCGCCGCTCAATGTCGTCGAGACGCCGAGTGACGTGTGGATCAATCAGCCCGCGCAGATGCAACGCGACCTCGACGCGCTGATGGCGCGGCAGCCGCGCATCTGGCTGCCCGCGTTCCAAATGCTCGGACGCGTACTGGAAGATAAACTCGACGCCAATCTGCGCCCGCGTACCTATTCCATCGTCGACGACTGGTTCGGCACAACGCGGCTCGAACTCTTCCAACGCGCGGACGACCCGCCGCGCGCCGAGCGCGCACTCGCGTTCGATGACGGCGTCACGTTGGCGAATTGGGGCGTATCGACGGACGCGGTCGCGGCGGGAGACGGCATTGTCCGCGTTTGGTTTGACGCGAGCGCTTCGACTGCGCGCGCGTTCACGGCGAGTCTGCGTCTGGTCGATTCAAGCGGCAACCTGTGGGCGCAAGACGACCGCGTGTTCGATCTGGGTATGCAGCGCATCGGTCTGACGATTCCGATTGGCACGCCGCCGGGCGAGTACGATCTTCGCCTTGCGGTCTATCGGTCGCGCGACAATCAGGTTTTGCATCTGGCTAGCGATCCCAGCCAGAGCGAAACCTTGCTCGCGCGCGTACAAGTCGTCGCGCCGGCGCAGCCAAACCTCACTGCTGTGCCGCATCGCACTTTTGTCGATTTCGGCGACGGCATCGTGCTCGTCGGTTACGTCGCGCCGCCGGCAGTGCAGCCCGGCAATCCCGCACCAGTTACACTCTTCTGGCAAGCCGCGCGCGCCATCGATCAGAATTACACTGTCACGCTTCAGGCGCAAAGCGATCGCGCGATTTTCGGCGCGACGCAAGCCGCACCCGCGCGCGGCATCTACTCAACGACGCGCTGGCAGCCCAACGAAATCGTGCGTGATCCACAAACAATCACGCTGCGCGGTGACACACCCGATGGAAATTATTTGCTCGTCGCCACGCTGTTTGACAACAAAACACCAAGCCAGACGCGAATCATTGGAACCGTGACCGTGAAAGGACGCGTGCACTATTTCGGCGCGCCATCGCCTTCCACCGCATTCAACGCGCGATTCGACAACCTCGCGCGCTTGATCGGCTACGATGTGCGCGTCGATCCACAGAACGTCCGGCTCGTATTGTATTGGCAAGCGCTCGCGACCACATCGACATCGTACAAAGTTTTCGCGCATCTTGTCGACGCGCAAGGCGCCACGCGCGCTCAGCGCGACCAGATTCCCGGCGATGGAGTGTATCCGACGACGAGCTGGGTCGCGGGCGAATATTTGATCGACGAATACAACATTCCCCTGCCGGCTGATGTGACTGGCATGGATTTGCAAATCGAAATCGGAATGTACGATGCCGCGACCGGCGCGCGACTGCCGGTGTTCGATGGATCAAATCAGCCGGTTGGTGATTATAGCGTACTTCCTACGCGAATCGTTGCGAAATGAAAACGGCGACACACTTGCGCGTGCATCGCCGTTTCATCGCCTACAGCGCTTCTACGACTGCCGCAATTCCTTGCCCGCCGCCAATGCACATGCTGGCGACACCATAACGTTTGCCGCGCCGCCGCAACTCGTACAGAAGCGTCAGCGTGAGCCGCGCGCCGGTCGCACCAAGCGGATGCCCGATCGCGATCGCGCCGCCGTTCACGTTGAAGCGTTCCATGTCGATGCCCAGTTCCTTCACGACCGCCAGCACCTGCGCGGCGAACGCCTCGTTCACTTCGACCAGATCCATATCCACCAGCGTTAGCCCGGCTTTCTTCAGCGCAATCCGAATCGCCGGCGCGGGACCAATGCCCATCACGTTCGGATCGACGCCGGCAGTGCCCCACGACACGAGCCGCCCTAACGGTTTCAGTCCGCGCTCCTTCGCTTGCTCCATCGTCGTCACGATGACCGCCGCCGCGCCATCGACAATGCCAGAGGCATTGCCCGCCGTAACGGTGCCGCCGTCTTTCTTAAAGCGCACCGGCAGTTTCGCCAGCCCTTCCAGCGTCGTCTCCGGACGCATGTGCTCGTCTTTCGCGAAAGGCGTGACGTTGCCCTTGCGGTCCTTCAGCGGCACGGGCGCAACCTCTTCCGACAATCGACGCTTGTCCCACGCGTCTTTGGCGCGCTGCTGGCTGAGCAACGAAAATCGATCTTGCTCTTCGCGCGTGACGCGGTACTGCTCCGCGAGATTCTCTGCCGTAATCGCCATCGGCAACCCATTGTAGGAATCGACCAGCGCGGTCCACAACATATCTTCGAACTGCGCGCCCGCGCCCAAGCCAATCCCCCAGCGCGCGCCGCGCACGATGTGCGGCGCTTGGCTCATCGATTC
>DAIDTM010000442.1 GCA_027457205.1 Anaerolineae bacterium
CGATGCGCGGCGATACGACCGGACGCGGCGTTTCAACAGGCGGCGGTGGTGGTGGTGTTTCGATGCGCGGTGGTACGACTTGCGGCGTTTCGATGGGTGGCGGTGGCGGTGTACTCGCGGCTGGAATCGGCGCGGGCGGCGCGACCGGACGCGGCGTCTCGGTACGCGGTTGCTGTGGCGGTGAAGCCGGCGCAGGCGGTGGTGAGGATGGCGTTGGCTCAACGTCAGGGAATAACGCGGACAATCCCGGTCGCGTGGGCGGTGGTATCAACGTTTCCGGCTCGGCGCGCGGCGCGCGGTCGGCGGGACGCGGAATCAGCAGCGTCTGCCCGGCGCGAATCAAATCCGGCGATGCGATCTGATTGAGCGCGGCGATGTTCTGCCACGTCGTTCCAAATTGTTTGGCGATTTTAGAGAGCGTGTCGCCCGCCATAACGACGTACTTGAGCGGCGCGGGCTGCGCGGGCGTGACTGGAGTCGGCGCTTGAAGCGGCGGCGGCGCGGGCTGGACGCCCGGCATTCTGCGCGCGAGGTTCGGCATTGCCTTGACCACGTCGACGACCGGCAAACGATCGCCCAGCGCAGCGCCCGGCACTGGAATCGCCGGGATGTTGCCGCGTCCAGGCGCGCCTTTTTGGAGCGCGCGCTGCCAGAAAGACGAATACCACGCGTCGGTCTCCGCGTCCGACGACTCGATCATCCGCGTCAGCATGGCGGCAAAGTAATAATCGGGCGCTTGACGCTGCATGTAATCGAAGAGCGCCGCTGTCAGATCGCGATGTGATTCCGGCGTGATGCGCGGATAGCGCGCGTCATCGCGCCGCCCAATGCGATAACCGGCTTCGGTGCTGATGATTGGAATCGAACGACCGAGATATTTCATCGCGAGCGAGTTGTAGTACTCGAATTCGCGAAAGCACGTGTGATCTTGTTGAATCGTCTGCGCTGGGTTTTTGCCCGCGGCGCGCATCGTATTGATCTGCTCGATGTCGTCCGCGCGCTGCGCCGCGTTGTGCCACCACGCCCACTGGGTGTAAATGCCCTGATCGTACTGCGACGCGGTGATCGGCTGACCGGCGCGGTTGATCGGATCGTCCGGGTAATCGAGGGGACGATTCATGCCGTCGTTGTGCAGCGCGATCCAGCAGCCCTCGAGCAGAATGTCTAGCCGCCCGCGCGCGACGAGTGCGCCCATCAGGTCCATATTTCCGCCAACGCTGATCGCCGGCAAACCCGGATAGCCGCCGGCGGCGAGAATCAATCGCGCGTCGAAGAGCCAGTTGAGCGCGACGAGTTTGGCGGTCTCGCGCGCGTCGCCGGGCATCGCGCCGTTCTTCCATTCGGTCGCCAGGTTCGGTTCGTTGTTCGTCTCAAAGTAACGCACGCCGGCGGCGATCAAGCGTCGAATCGTTTCCTCTTCCGCCGCATTGACGTGACCCGGATTGGGCTCCGGGCTATCGTTGGGCGGCGGGTCTTGACGAATGATTCGGACAATGGGAAAAATCCCGGCGGCGATCAGTTTCTCGCACAAGGGAAGACTGTCGCCCCGATGATCGAGTACCTTGAACCATTTGACGCCCAGCGCGATCAGTTCACCGATCCAGTAATCGTACCCTTCCGTGCCGCCGGTCCAACCGATGCTGGCGCTGCCTGCGAGTCCCCGGCCGTTGTCACTCAGCGGGCGCGGGAAATCCTTCAGGTCTTTCGGCATCCAATCCCTCCGAAAACAATTACAGATTGCAGATTTTTGATTTCAGATGGGTGAGTCATGCGACGTTCTTCCGATCTGCAATCTGCAATCTAAAATCTACCGTCACTCGACGCGCCACCACTCCAGCGCGGCTTTGTACTGCTCAAGCTGTTCGTCCGGGATTCTCAAGTACGTCCCGCGCGCTTCGACTGCCAGCGAGCCGTCCGCGAGCCGAATCTCGCCGCGTCCTTCGAGCAGACGTCCGGTTCTTTTGGTGATTTCGCCTTTGAGTTTCAGCGGCGCGCCGATCGGCACTGGCTTTCTAAAGCGCGTTTCGAGTTTGGCGGTCATGCACCACATATCGCCGGCAATCGCGGTGCGTCCGATGATTTCGTCGAGCATGGCGGTCAAGAGTCCGCCGTGCATCACGCCGGGGTAGCTTTGCTCTTCTTCGCGCGGGGTGTAATCCGCGTAGACGCACCCGTCGCTGTCCGCGTAAAACTGCATCCGCAGACCGATGGGGTTGTCACGCCCGCAGACGAAGCACATTTTACTGCTGGGTTGTTTTTCCATCAAGGGTTTGGTCGAGTGCCTTTTGAAGGTTGTCGTAGAGGTCTGGCGCGAGCGGCGCGCCGTGTTTGCTTTTTCGCAAAACGTCTTTCAAATCGTCGACGCCGACCACCGGCGCGGTTGGCTGCTCGATGGTCAATTGCACGCGCGGGTCGCTGAACACGATATAACCGTCGATAGGCACCCTCTCCGCGTTATCGATTTTGGTCGCCAGCCAGTCTTTCATTTTGGCGATGTCGCCCCGCAGCTCCGCCGCGGGATTACCCAATCCTTCTTGCCCCAGCCCGCCCAGCAAGCGCGACAATTGAAAGGGCTGCCGCCATTTCTCGCCGCTGCACGAGACCTGACCGTCTTGCGCTTTGACTTTGAAGATCAGCAAGCCGGTTGGCGTGAGCAGGACGTGCGGCGCAGGCAGCAGAAAATTGTAGAGGTGATTCTTGTTGTCGAATCCCTTGAGCGCCTTTTCGAGCGCGTGGTCAGCGCGCGGCTCTTTGATGTACTTGTTTGCCAGGATTGCACCGATGTACGCCAGCAAAAAGCCAGCGAAGAGCAGCGCGTACGCGACGCCGATGGGGAAGGTGCTGTTGAACGATGCGACCAGCGAGCCGAGCAAGACCGCCAGCCCGCCGAAGGTCGCATAGCGCGCGATCTTGCTCTGGCGGTCGATCAGTTTCTCATTGGTGGTAAGGCGCATGAGGTTCCTTAAAATGAACAAATGGCAAATGGAAAATGACAAATGAGTGAACGATGGTTCTTTGTCATTTGTTCACGGTTTATTTGTCATTTTCCCTTGTATCGTCCCAGCACCAGACACGCGTTCTGCCCGCCGAGTCCGAACGAGTTGGACAGCACGACGTCGATCTTGGCGTCGCGCGCCTTGTTGGGAACGTAGTCAAGGTCGCACACCGGATCGGGTGTTTCGTAGTTGGCGGTTGGATGAATCTTTTGATCGCGGATGCTCATCGCGCAGGCAACCGCTTCGAACGCGCCCGCCGCGCCCATCGAATGCCCCAGCATCGACTTGGTCGAGCTGATGGGAACTTGGTAGGCGCGTTCGCCGAACACCGTTTTGACGGCGAGCGTTTCGCCGGCGTCGTTCAACGGCGTGGAGGTGCCGTGCGCGTTGATGTAATCGACATCCTCGATGGTAATGCCGGCGTTTCGCATCGCGTCCTGCATGACGCGCGATGCGCCAATCGCCTGCGGGTCGGGTGCGGCAAAGTGGTACGCGTCCGAGTTGCTGGCAAAGCCCAGAACCTCGGCGTAGATTTTTGCGCCGCGCGCTAACGCATTCTCCAATTTCTCCAGAACGAGAATCGCCGAGCCCTCGCCGACGACAAAGCCATCGCGGTTTTTGTCGAAGGGGCGGCTGGCGTGTTCCGGATCATCGTTGCG
>DAIDTM010000443.1 GCA_027457205.1 Anaerolineae bacterium
CCCCGTTCTGCGTTTCCAGTTGGAATGGATGCACCTTCAAATCGACTTTTTCCACCACGTCAATTTCGATGTGCGCGCCAAACTTTTGTGCCTGCTTTTGCATCAGTTCGACCAACTCAGGTCCCGTGACGCCGTCCGGAAAGCCCGGATAGTTTTCCACCTCGTCGGTCAGCGCAATCTGTCCACCGATCTCCTGCCCGGTGAGCAGCAGCGGCGACAAGTTTGCGCGCGCTGCGTAGATCGCGGCGGTCAGTCCTGAAGGGCCCGAACCAATGATGATAAGATTCTCTGTCATTGTTTTCTACCTCAACGTGATTCGTGATGCGTGAATTTCAGAGTTCACGTTTCACGCCTCACGCTTCACTTTTTTCTTTTCGCTTTTCGCTTTTGACTTGAAACACGCCTCCACCCACCACTTGGGCGCACGCGTGACGATGCGCCCCTGCGCGTCGAAGAGCGGCATGGAGCGCTCGTCGCCGGGTACGCCCGCGTCGCATTTTACCGACGCACGCGGGTGGCACGTTAGCGGGCGCTGCCCCACGCGATGGCACGTGCGGCAAATGTAAATCGTGCGACCTTGTTTTACCATGGTTGCTCCAAGAGTGGAGGTTGGAGTTCAGAAATTGAAAGTTGGATGAGCGTTTCCAACTTCTAATCTCCAACCTCTGACTTACATCATCCCAAGTCACCCAGCTCGTACAATATCGCGGACGCGGCGACCAGTCCGGCGGTTTCCGCGCGCAAAATACGCGGACCCAGCGACACAGGAATCACGCCGCGCTCTTGCGCCGTCGCGATTTCTTCCTCCGTGAATCCGCCTTCAGGTCCAATGAACAACCCGATCTCTTTCGATTTCGGAACATCTTGCAACGCTTCGCGCAAACCGCGTGAGCGTTCGCCTTCCCACGGGATCAGCGCCAACCCGGCGCGCCCGGCTTGCTCGCACGCGTGCGGGAACATGATGGCGTTCGATAGGTGCGGCAGCGCGGCGCGCCCGGCTTGCTCCGCGGCTTCGACGATAATCTTTTCCCATCGCTCGATGCGCGCGTCGCTCACGTCATTCACTGTGCTGATCACGCAACGCGCCGCCATCACCGGCATGAAGGCGATAATGCCGATCTCCGTTCCCTTCTGTAGTACCCACTCGAATTTTTGTCCTTTGAGCAAACCCTGGTAGAGCGTGATGCGCGTCTGCGGCTCGGTCTCCAATTTCCATTTTTCGACCACACGCCCGCGCACCGCATCACGGTCGATCGTGACGAGTTCCGCGCGCTGCGCCCAGCCGGAGTTATCGAGCAGAACGATGTCGTCGCCGGGACGCATCCGCAGTACATCGCGAATCTGATGTACGATGGTGCCGCGCAGCACCACGCGGCTCTCTTTGATCGAATGAGGCGGAACAAAGAAACGGTGCATAGGATCAGTGGACAGTGAGTAGTGGACAGTGAACGGAAATCACAAACTCTTCACTCCCACCAGCGTCACCCAATCTTCTTCTTGCTTTTTCTCGACCGTTTCGATTCCAACCCCGCGCAGCGCGTCGATCACGTCGTCGGCTTTGAAATCCAGAATGCCGGACGCGATCACCGTGCCGCCGGTACGTAAAGCCGAGGCGACGGCGGGCGCAAGCTCGCAAATAACCTCGGCTAATATATTGATGCACACGAGGTCGAACAGGTTACGGTGAACATTCACGTCGATGCTGCCGCGTTCGACGCGCACGATGTTTTCCGCGTGATTGATCGCCACATTGCGCGCCGCGGTCTCCACGGCGATTGGATCAAGGTCGAGCGCAAGAATGTCGCGCGCGCCCAACTTTGCCGCGGTGATCGAGAGGACGCCGGAGCCGGTGCCGACATCGATCATCCGCATCCCGGGCTGCGTGCGTTCTTCCAGCGCGACCATGCACAGCCGCGTCGTCGGATGCAAGCCGGTGCCGAACGCCATTCCCGGATCAAGCTCGACGATGATTTCATGCGGCTGCGGCGCGTACTCCAGCCACGACGGTTTGATGACGAGCGATTTGCCGATATGCAGAATCGTGTAATGCTTTTTCCACGCTTCCGCCCAGTCTTCCTCGGCGAGTTCGCGCGTGCGCGGATCGCTCATCGAACGCAGTTGCGCGAGATGCCACAGCGCCTGCTCCGCGCGCTCGACGCCGGCGCGGTCGTCGGACGAGAAAAAAGCGCGGACGGTAAACGCCCGCGCTGGGTCAATCGTCTCGCCCGCTTCCGCCAGCAGCGTCTCTTCGATCACTGCGCCGCCGCTGACAAACTCGTTGAGCACCACGGCGACGGCTTCCGCGCCTTCCGCATCGGTCGTCACGCTGAGTTCGATCCAATTCATCGCAAATCGACCCTATCCCTGACTCTTCCCCGTCCGCTTTGGGCGAAGGCGGGAGGGAAGGGGTAGGGTTACTTGAATTTGTCCTTGACTTTGCCGAACACGCCCTTGTCGCGCGCGATCGGTTCGTGCCCCATCGTCTTCGCCAGCTCGCGCAGCAATTCCTTCTGCTTCTCGTTCAGCTCGCGCGGCACGACGATCTTGGCGGTGACGATAATGTCGCCTCTGCCGCTGCGCTGCAGGCGCGGCACGCCGTGCTCTTTCAGGCGGAAGGTTTGTCCGTGCTGCGTGCCGGATGGAATCGTCATCGTCACATTGCCGTTCAGCGTCGGCACGTCGATCTCGTCGCCGAGCGCGGCTTGCGCGATGTTGATCGGCAAGTCGAAATGCAGGTCGATTCCATCGCGCTTGAAGAGCGGATGTTTTTTGACATTGACGATGACGTAGAGATTGCCGCTGGGACCGCCGCGCGTGCCGGCTTCGCCTTCGCCAGCGAGCCGGATTTGCGTGCCGTCGTCCACGCCGGCGGGGACTTGGACGTTGATCTTGCGCGTGATCTGGACGCGTTTTTGTCCGTGGCAGGTGGAGCACGGGGTTGAAATAATTTCGCCCTCGCCGCCGCAGCGTGGGCAGGTGGTCCGCATCGTCACCGGCAAACCCAGGATCGATTGTTGCATGCGGCGCACTTCGCCCGTGCCCTGGCACTGCGGACAGCGCACCGGCGTCGTCCCTGGCTCCGCGCCGCTGCCGTGACATGCGCCGCACGTTTCTAGGCGCGGAATTTCCAAAACCTTTTCCGTACCAAAGACCGCTTCTTCAAATGCCAGCGTCAGGTTGTATTTGAGGTGCGCGCCGGGCTGCGGACCGCGCCGCGCGCTGCTGCGCGAGCCAAAGCCGAAAAACTCTTCGAAGATGTCAGAAAAATCGCCAAAGCCGGAAAAATCGCCGTTGGATCCGCTGAACGGCGCGTTGTGACCGTAGCGGTCGTACAGTTGGCGTTTTTCCTGATCGGAAAGAACTTGGTACGCTTCACCGACTTCTTTGAATTTTTCTTCCGCCGCGGCGTCGCCGGGATTGGCGTCCGGATGATATTGTTTGGCGAGCTTGCGAAACGCGCGCTTGATATCGTCATCGCTCGCGTCGCGGCTCACGCCGAGAATTTCATAGTAATCGCGTTTGGTTGGCACGAACGATATTATACGCCAAAGCAGGTTTTAGACAAGCGGCAAAGACAGCTCACTGCGACTTGTCATTCTCGATGTCTGGCGTATAATCAACCCGATGGACAAGTCCACCGAGTCGATCGTTTCCATCGTTCATTCCGATGCGGTCACCGTCAGTTCAGCGACCGAAGTGCTGGAAGGTCGCAGCCAGAAAGGAATCCTCGCGCGCCTCTTGCCGTTCCTCGGTCCGGCATTCATCGCCTCTGTCGCGTACGTCGATCCCGGCAATTTCGCGACGAACATTCAAGGCGGCGCGCAATTTGGCTACTTGCTCCTCTGGGTCATTATCGCGAGCAATCTGATGGCGATGTTGGTGCAGGCGCTCTCGGCAAAACTGGGCATCGCCTCGGGACACAATCTGGCGGAGCACTGCCGCGAGCGTTTTCCGCGCTGGGTGGTGGTGGGACTGTGGCTGCTGATGGAAGTCGTCGCCATGGCGACCGACCTCGCGGAATTCCTCGGCGCTGCCATTGGCTTTAATCTGTTGTTCCACATTCCGCTGTTCGCCGCCGGCATTCTCACCGCGATCGTCACTTTCATCAT
>DAIDTM010000444.1 GCA_027457205.1 Anaerolineae bacterium
CCAAAGCCGGTCGGCGTCTCGATCCGCACGTCGCCGGCGGTTACAATCGCGAGAACCTGACCGCGTTTGTCGAACGCAGTCTGAAAAATCTGGAAACCGACGCGCTCGATCTCGTGCAGCTGCATTGCCCGCCAACCGAGGTGTACTATATGCCGGAAGTGTTCGGCGTCCTCGACGATCTCGTCAAACAGGGCAAGCTGAAACACTATGGCGTGAGCGTCGAAAAAGTAGAAGAGGCGCTCAAGGCGATTGAATTTCCCGGCGTGCAGACCGTGCAGATCATCTTCAACATCTTTCGCCAGCGTCCTGCCGATTTATTCTTCGCGCAGGCGCAACGCAAGCGCGTCGGTATCCTCGCGCGCTTGCCGCTGTCGTCCGGGATGCTCGCCGGAAAAATGACGCGCAGCAGCACGTTTACGTCAGACGATCACCGCGCGTACAATCGTCACGGCGAATCGTTCGACCGCGGCGAAACGTTTTCCGGCGTGGATTTCGATCTGGGCTTGCAGACCGTCGAGGAACTGCGCCCGCTCGTGCCGCCGGGTTGGACGATGGCGGAGTTTGCGCTGCGCTGGATTCTGATGTTCGACGCGGTGACGTGCGCGATCCCCGGCGCGAAGCGTCCGACGCAAGTTGAGGAAAATTGCCGCGCCGCGGATTTGCCGGCGATTCCCAATGCGACGATGAACCAAGTCCGCGCGATTTACGACCGCCGCATTCGCGAGCAAGTGCATCATTATTGGTAAATCGATGAAAACAATTCTCTGCTACGGCGATTCAAATACCTGGGGCGCAACGCCGGGAACCGGCGAACGCTTCGCGCCGTCCGTTCGCTGGACCGGCGTGCTCGCGCGCGAACTCGGCGCGGAGTATCGCGTGATCGAAGAAGGGCTGGGCGGACGCACGACCGTGTGGAACGATCCGGTCGAAGGGCGCATGAGTGGCAAGGATTATCTCGTTCCATGCCTCGACTCACACCGCCCGCTTGATCTGATCGTGATGATGCTCGGCACGAACGATCTCAAGTTGCGTTTCGCCGTGTCGGCATTCGACATCGCGCAGAGCGCGGGCGTGTTGGTGGACATCGTTCAGAAAAGCGCGGCAGGGTTGAACGATAGTGCGCCGCCGGTGCTGCTCATCGCGCCGCCGGTCGTCAGCCGACTGGGCGAGTACGCCGAAATGTTCGGTGACGGCGCGCACGCAAGATCGAAACAGTTTGCCAAGTACTATTGCTTGATCGCCGAACAATACCACTGTCATTTTCTCGACGCGGCGCAAGTGATCGTCTCCAGCGATGTGGATGGCATTCACTTTGACGCCGACCAACATCAAAAACTCGGCATGGCGGTCGCCGCGCGCGTGAGAGAGATTTTCGGTTGAGCGCTGGAATCGTTTTCGACATCCGCGAATTTACGGTTCACGATGGTCCGGGCATCCGCACTTCGGTATTCTTGAAAGGGTGCCCGTTATCTTGTTCGTGGTGTCATAACCCGGAAGGGCGCGCGCGGCAGCCGCAGATCATGCGCTCGCCGGCGGGAGAACGCGTCGCGGGGAAAGAGTACACCGCCGTGGAGTTGGCTGAACTTTTGAACAAGCAAGCCGATATTCTCCGAGCCAACGAAGGCGGCGTTACGTTTTCCGGCGGCGAGCCGCTGCTGCAATCCGAGTTCGTCGCGCAGGTGATCGATCTGCTCGACGACGTTCACGTTCTGCTCGATACGTCGGGCTATGCGGGTGAGGATGATTTTCGGCGCGTGGCGGAACGCTCCAAGCTTGTCTTCTTCGATCTGAAACTTGTCGACCCCGCCGCGCATCGACGTTACACGGGCGTGGACAACGCGCCGATCCTGCGCAATCTGCGCGTGATGAGTGTGATAGGTGTGCCGTTCGTCATCCGCGTGCCCCTGATTCCCGGCGTGACCGACACCGACGCGAACCTGGCGGCAATTGTTGATACGGTACGCGGCTTGCCGGGTTTGGTGCGCGTCGATCTGCTGCCGTATAATAAAGCAGCGGGAGCGAAGTACGAATCGGTCGGGATGGAGTTCAAGCCAGACTATGACGAGACGCGTGAACTCAACGTCAATACTGCAATCCTTCAGCATGCCAATGTGCCAGTGAGAATCGCATGAACGAACGATTGGAAAATCTCAAACAG
>DAIDTM010000445.1 GCA_027457205.1 Anaerolineae bacterium
TGCGGCAGCGGCGTCGGCGCGAGCGTTGCCGCGACGAAAATGCGCGGCATCCGCGCGGCAGTCTGCCACGACACGTACTCGGCGCACCAGGGCGTCGAGCACGACGATATGAACGTGCTGTGCCTCGGCGCGCGCATCGTCGGCGATGAGCTAGCGAAAGAACTCGTGCGCGCGTTCGTCTCGGCGAAATTTTCCGCCGAGGAAAGGCACGTGCGGCGCGTGAACAAGGTGATGGAGATAGAAGGTACACGAGGAGACAAGTAGACAAGTCACCTTGTTCACTTGTCTACCATTGTACTTGTTTACTTGGAGGACAGTATGACAACAAACAATCATAACCCATTGCTTGAATTGAAAAACCTTGGTCAATCGGTCTGGCTCGACAGCATTCGCCGCGGGCACATCGAGTCCGGGGAATTGCAGAAGATGATCGATCAGGATGGCATCGCCGGCGAAACCGCGAACCCGAGCATTTTCGAAAAAGCGATTGCCGGCAGCCACGACTATGATGACGCGATCCGCCAGCAAGTGAACGCCGGCAAAAGCGCGCTCGAAATCTACGAGACGCTCGCCATCGCGGACGTGCAAATGGCGTGCGACGTGTTTCGCCCGACGTACGACGCGACGGAAGGCGCGGACGGTTTCGTCAGCATCGAAGTCTCGCCGAAGCTCGCGCACGATACGCAAGGCACGATTACGGAAGCGAAACGATTTTTCAAGGCGGTGAATCGTCCGAACGTGATGATCAAGATTCCAGGCACCAAAGAAGGTGTGCCCGCGATCGAGGAATGTCTGTACGCCGGACTCAACATCAACATCACGCTGCTGTTCGCGGTGCAGGCGTACGAAGAGGTCGCGTGGGCGTACATCCGCGCGCTCGAACGCCGCGCGGCGGTAGGCAAGCGCATCGACCGCGTCGCGTCGGTCGCCAGTTTTTTCGTCAGCCGCATCGATACGCTGGCGGACAAACTGCTGGCGGACAAGATGAAGGCGACGAACGATCCCGCGCTGTCCGCAAAACTCGAAGCGCTGGGCAGCAAGACGGCAATTGCGAATGCAAAGATCGCCTATGTCCGCTTCAAGGCAATCTTCGACGATCCGCGTTTCCTCGCGCTGAAGCAAAAAGGCGCGCGCGTGCAGCGTCCGCTGTGGGCGAGCACGAGTACCAAGAATCCGCACTTGCCGGATACGCTCTACGTCGACACGCTGATCGGCTCCGATACGATCAACACGCTGCCGTTCGAAACGATCGACGCGTTCCGCGATCACGGCGAGCCGCGGATGACAATCGAATAAAACATGGACGGCGCGAAGAAAACCCTGGCAGACCTTGCCGAGGTTGGCATTTCGCTCGACGCCGTGACCGCGCAAGTGCTTGACGAGGGTGTTGTGAAATTCGACCAGGCGCTCGATCAGCTCCTGCAAAGCATCGAAACGAAAATCGTCGCGGCAGCCGCGGAGCGCCAGAGCGCGTCGCTCGGCGATGACCTGAACGCGGTGAGCGAAAATCTTGCGGCGGCGGAGCAGAACCAAGTCGCCGCGCGCGTGTGGAACAAGGACGCCGCGCTGTGGAAGAGCGAACCGGCGCACCAGGCGATCATCCGCAACGCGCTTGGCTGGCTCACGGTCGCGCAGGAAATGCAAAAGCGCGTCGACGAGTTGAAAGCGTTCGGCGCGCAGATCAAGCAAGCCGGCTTCAAGTCCGCGGTGCTGTGCGGAATGGGCGGCAGTTCGCTCTGCGTCGAGGTGAATCGCGATATCATCGGCAGCGCAAAAGGGTTCCCGCGCCTCTACGTGCTCGATACGACCGACCCGGCGAGCATCCGCGCGCTCGAGCGCAAGATCAAGCCAAAGCAAACGCTCTTCATCATCGCCAGCAAGTCCGGCGGCACGACCGAAACGCTGTCGCACTATAAATATTTTGCCGCGCAAGCGCCCGCGCAGAATTTCATCGCGATCACCGACGCGGGATCGGGTTTGGAGAAACTCGCGCGCGAAAAAGGTTTCCGCCGCGTCTTTCTGAATCCCGGCGACATCGGCGGGCGGTACTCCGCGCTGTCGTACTTTGGACTCGTTCCCGCGGCGGTGATGGGCATCGACATCGGCAAACTGCTTGAACGCGCGGACGAGATGGCGCGCGCGTGCGCGGCAAATATCGACGCCGAAAAGAATCCGGGGCTGTGGCTCGGCGTTGCGCTGGCGACGCTCGCGCAGAAGGGACGCTACAAGATCACGCTCGTCGCCTCGCGCGGCATCGATCCGTTTGGCGCGTGGGCGGAGCAGTTGATCGCCGAATCGACTGGCAAGGAAGGCAAGGGACTCGTGCCGGTGGACGGCGAGCCGCTGGGTGCGCCGTCGGCGTATGGCAATGACCGTGTCTTTGTTTATCTGCAACTCGGCAGAAAGAAAGACGCTGTCATCGAAAACAAGCTGCGCGCGCTCGAACGCGTCGGGCAGCCGGTGATTCGGCTGTACTTGCGCGACGCGTACGACATCGGCGCGGAATTCTTCCGTTGGGAATTCGCGGTGGCGGTTGCCGGCGCGCTCATCGGCATCGACGCTTTCGATCAGCCGAACGTGCAGGAATCGAAGGATAATACCAAACGCGTGCTGGAAGGACAGTCGTCAGTCGTCAGTCGCCAGTCGCCAGAGAAGCCTCTGTTCGAGGACAAACAGTTCGCGGTGTACGCGACCACGGATATTGGCGCGGCGAAAAATTTGCGCGGCGCGCTCAAAGCGTTCTTACGGCAGGCGCGCCAGGGCGATTATCTCGCGACGATGGCGTATCTGGAGCGCACGCCGGCGAATAACGCCGCGCTGCGTGCGCTGCGCGTCGCCGCGCGCAACCAACTGAAAATCGCGACGACCGTTGGCTACGGTCCGCGCTTTTTGCACTCCACCGGGCAGCTGCACAAAGGCGGCGCGAACAATGTGCTCGGCTTGCAGATCACGGCGGACAGCGCGGTGGACGCGCCGATTCCCGGCGAGCCGTACTCGTTTGGCGCGCTGATTCACGCGCAAGCCATCGGCGATTGGCAAGCGCTGCAAAGTCATGAGCGCCGCGCGCTGCGCGTCCACCTGAAACGCGGCGCAAAACTAGGCGAACTGGCGACGGCGCTGAAGGCGGCGGTCGGAGTCAAGCCCACTGCCAAAAAGACGCGAGTCGCGAAAAAGAAAAGCGTAAAACGTAAAGCGTAAAACGTGATGCGTGATGCGTGAATCGTTCGTCACGTGTTACGTTTCACGGATCGTGCTTGTCGTTTCTGAGAAGGAAAGATCATGATCACCGACCACGAAACCGAAGCCCTCGCGCCGCTGCGCGTCGGCATGACCACGCAACCGATCCCGCCGCCGAGCATCCTCGTCATCTTCGGCGCGACCGGCGACTTGACGCATCGCAAGTTGCTGCCCGCGCTATTCGATCTGTTCTGCGATGGCAAATTGCCGGAGGGCTTTACCGTCCTCGGCTACGCGCGGCGGCAGAAATCGGACGATGAATTTCGCGCCGACCTGCGCGACAGCGTGCGGCTTTTCGCGCGGCACAATCCCGGCGACAACGAGCGGTGGAACAAGTTCGCCGCGGGCTTGTACTATCATCAAGCCGAGTTTACCGACCCCAGCAGCTGCCATCCGCTCGCGGACCGGCTGCGTCAACTCGACGCGGCGCGCGGCACGCAGGGCAATCGACTGTTCTATCTCGCCACCGCGCCGGAATTCTACGCGTCGCTCGTCACGCAGCTGGGCGACGCGCGTCTCAACAGCCAAGACCACGGCTGGGCGCGCATCATTATCGAAAAACCATTTGGCGTCGATTTGATGAGCGCGCATAAACTGAACCGCCACATCCTCTCCGTCTTCGACGAAAGCCAGATTTACCGAATCGATCACTATCTCGGCAAAGAAACGGTGCAAAATATTTTCGCGTTTCGCTTTGCCAACACGATTCTGGAGCCGATCTGGAATCGGAACTACGTCGATCACGTCCAAGTGACCGCCGCCGAATCCGTCGGCGTGGAGGAGCGCGGCGGCTATTACGACAGCGCGGGCGCGCTGCGCGATATGATGCAGTCGCACCTGCTGCAACTCGTCTCGTTGACGGCGATGGAGCCGCCGGTCTCATTCGACGCGACGTCGGTGCACGATGAAAAGATCAAGGTGCTGCGCGCGATCTGCGAAATGAAAGGAATGGACATCGACCAGATGGCAGTGCGCGGTCAGTACGGCGCGGGGCAAAACCTAGCGGCTTACCGCGACGAGCCGCGCGTCGCGAGGAGCTCGACGACGGAAACGTTCGCCGCGCTGAAATTGCGGATCGACAACTGGCGCTGGGCAGGCGTGCCGTTCTACCTGCGGACCGGCAAGCGGATGCCGCGCCGCGCGACGGAAATCCGCATCATGTTCAAGCCGGTGCCGCACCCGCTTTTCGCGCAAGAAGTCGCGCGCGGCATCGAGCCGAACGTGCTCGCGATTCGCATCCAACCGGATGAAGGCATCCACCTCAAGGTGGCGGCGAAAGAACCGGGACAGACGAATCAGCTGCGCGACGTGCGGATGGACTTTTACTACAAGACCGCGTTCGGCGGCGCGCCCGGGGAAGCGTACGAGACGCTCCTGATCGATACGATGCGTGGCGACTCGACGCTGTTCAACCGCAAAGACGAAGTGGAAGCGGCGTGGTCGCTCATTACGCCCATCCTCGAGTATTGGCAAAATACCGCGCCGACCGATTTTCCAAATTACGCGGCGGGAACCTGGGGACCATCAGCCGCCAACGACCTGCTTGCGCGCGATAGACGCCAGTGGCACAATCCGTAATGCGATTTCAGATTTATGATTTCAGATTTTGGATTATCGTCAGTGTCCAAGAGATTCCATGACGCCATCTCGCCCTGAAATCGTCGTCGTTTCCGACCGCGCCGCGCTGGCGCGTAACGCCGCGACGCGCTTGGTCGTACTGGCGCGGGAAGCGATGGCTGCGCGCGGACGCTTTGCTGTCGCACTCTCCGGCGGCTCGACGCCGCGCGATCTGTACGCGTTGCTGGCGTCGCCGGAATTCGCGCCGCGGGTGGACTGGGCGCGCGTCCATTTTTTCTGGGGCGACGAGCGCGCCGTTCCGCCCGATCATCCCGACGGCAACTATCGAATGGCGAACGAGACGCTCTTGTCGCGCGTGCCGGTGCCGTCAGGAAACATTCATCGCATCCGCGCCGAACTGCCGCCCGCTGACGCCGCACGCGAATACGAGTAGACGCTGCGCGTGTTCTTCGATTTCGACGCGGATAAACGCGAACAAACGCGGACAAGGGAAAAAAATCCGCGTTCATCCGCGTTGATCCGCGTCCCAAGTTTCGACCTGATCTTGCTCGGTCTCGGTGCGAATGGACACACCGCGTCGCTGTTTCCGCACACGCCACTGCTTCACGAAGCCACGCGCTGGGTCGCGGCGGAGTACATCGACGAAGTGAAGATGTGGCGCATCACGCTGACCGCGCCGGTCATCAATGCGGCGGAGCATATCTTGTGGCTGGTCGCCGGCGCGGACAAGGCAGCGACTGTCCGGTTGGTGCTGCGCGGCGCGTATCGTCCGGAAGAATTGCCGGCGCAATTGATTCAGCCGGTGAACGGACGCGCGGTCTGGCTGCTCGATCATGCGGCAGCGACGGCGCTGTAGAATCTTGTCGCCGACGCGAAACGTCCTGCCGGTGTGAATCGGCAGGACGTTTTCTTATACTTTTGTTCGGGCGCGTGAAGCGAATTGCCGCGCGCGTCAACTATTTACGTTTGTTGAGGAAAGCGCACTTTGCGAAGCCGGGCGGGCAGTGAGCGTCACCTGAATCGTCTGCTGCTGTCCGCCGCGCAGGATCGTCAGCGTCACCGTCTGCCCCACATTGGTCGAGCGCGCGAGGTAGGCGACAATGTCGTCAAAGCTCTTAACGGACTGCGAGTCAATCGCAGTGATCACATCGCCGCCGACGGGAACTTGCTGACCATCCACCGTCGCCTGCTGCGTGCTGCCGTGCAAACCGGCTTTATCGGCAGGACCGCCAGCAGTCACGTCGATGACGAGCGCGCCGCGTTGACTGGCGTTCAAGCCCATCGCTTGAGCCAGACTTGGCGTCAACGTAGTGCCGCTCAAGCCAAGGTAAGGATGATCGTAGTGCCCGGTCTTGATGAGCGCCGGGACGACTTTCTGAACGATTTCCGATGGAATCGCAAATCCAACGCCAGACGACGCGCGCACCGGCGATTCGATCTCGGACGTGACGCCGATAACTTGACCGTCGATGTTGAGCAGCACGCCGCCCGAATTACCCGGGTTGATCGGAGCATCGGTCTGGATCACGTCTGGAATCGTGTACGAAGCGCCTTGGCTGGTGGAGCTTTGGTTGACCGGCAGCGAGCGTCCCAACGCGCTGATGATGCCAGTCGTCATCGTGTTCTGTTCGCCAAAAGGATTGCCGATCGCGATCGCCAATTGACCCACTTTCACCTGCGTCGAATCGGCGACCTGCACCGGGTGCAATTCACTCGCCGGCGCATTGACCTTCAAGACGGCAAGGTCGCTGTCCGGGTCCGCGCCGACCACCGTCGCCGGGACCGTCGTACCATCTGAGAAGACCACGGAAATCTTGCTCGCGCCCGAAATCACGTGATTATTCGTGACGATGTACCCATCGGTATTCCACACAAACCCCGACCCTAACGCAGTTTGTGCAGGCGCGGTTTGTCTGCCCTGCGGTCCCTGTTGAAAGGGAGACCCAAATGGCGAGTTGCCAAATCCCGGCAGCGTCGAACTGGTTGGTTGTTCAACCACATTGATCAGTACGACGGACGGGTTCACTTGATTGTAGATATTTTCAAATGCCGCTTCCATATCGGCGGGTCCTGCAAACTGTGGAACATTGGAAACCGTCGACAACGGCGCGGTTGTTCCCGTCTGGGTTGCCGCCGAGGCGACGTTGGTGCGCCACGGCATGACGGTATAGCCAGCCACCGCGAGCAGCGCGACGAGAACCAACAACGTGAGAAAAACTTTTCGTTTCATTGTTACCTCCTTTGACGACCTCATCCTAATACCCAAGAATGAGGCGGATGTGAAAACAGGATTAAGGGAAGGTGTGTGAGTTACTCCGCTTGTTCAAACGAGGCAAAGTTGCTAGTTTAGATGCACTACCGTCATCCATGTGGCGCGCCTTGAATGATATCGCCCGTGTTGACTAGAAACTCCAGATTGGGGTTAGACGGAATGAGCAGCAGATCGCCTTTCGCGTCAGTGGAGGCGACCGGCGCGCCTGCGCTTGTGGGGACGAACGAAACAACCATCCGGTCGAGACTGCGCGGCGCAGGTCCCGCGATGTACGTTCCATCCTTCTGGTATTTCGATCCGTGGCACGGACACTCAAAACGATTGGTGAGCGGCTGCCATTGATATAAACAACCGAGATGAACGCAAACATCGTAGAGCGCGAGGATTCGCCCATTCACGTTCGAAAGCCAAAACTTGCCGACTGTGTTGTGCATCGGTGGATCCGTTGGTTTAGGAAGGACATCGCCTGCCTTGCCCAAATCAAACACGCCGCCAAATTCGCCGGGTTTAAAGCGCGGGAACGCAAAGAAGAACGTTGCGCCGCCAAATCCGGCGACAAACACAAAGCCGAGACTGGCAAGCCAGGCGTAATTTAAGAACTCGCGCCGCGTCATTGGAACAATGGCTTGCAGAGGAAGGTTTCCCGACTCGATTTCTTTCGCCATACGCGTCTGCATCTCCTTTCATGACATGCTGTTTGAAAGTCGCATTCGTCTTGTTAAACGTGACCTTACGCGTTTAGCATACATCAAGCCCTCCGATCTGTCTTTATCGTCACCGGAGGTTTACCTTAAGGCAACTTTAATTTCGCATTGCAGCGCGTGCTGCTCGCTGGCGCGCCGTACCACGCGTCGGAGACGTACAAAGCATTACGCAAGTCTGCAGTCCAACTTGACAAGAATGGCAATGTGCGTATACTAAAGCCAGTACGGAACAGCAAATTCTGAACCTGAATAAGCACCCAGGTCCTGTCAGGAAATGCGACAGCGCCAAGGTGCTTTTTCTTTTACTCAGATGGCAAGTTCCGGAAAGTTTCCACGAAAGGAGCCAAAAAATGGCTGATCGAGTGACCGGAACCGTCAAATGGTTCAATGCCGCGAAGGGGTATGGGTTCATCTCCCACGAAGGTGGCAAGGACCTGTTCGTCCACTTTTCCGAGATTCAGGATGCGGGCAACGGCTATCGCAACTTGAACGAGGGTGACCAAGTCGAATTCACCGTCGGAGAGAGTCCAAAGGGTCCCCAGGCAACGAACGTCACCAAGTTGAGCTAATGCTCGCAGGTGAGATGCGGTATCACGATACTACTGCTATTATCAACGAAGAATAAGAAACTTGTTCTCTCAGAGAAACGAGCGGCAAGTTGTGAATGCGTCAAAAATCAGGCAGGGCTACAAAGCCCTGCCTGATTGCTTTTGAAGACGCTGGATCATCCTCGATCCCGCGTTTCTGTTTTAGAACGAGGATTCTCGAATGCTCCTTGCCGGTACGGAGTCGTGATCTATTCTCTGGAGCAAAGATTCGATTTCATGAAGTGCGGTTTGGTTGGTTACGCCATCCGAAGCAGCCCACTCGTCACAAACGGCTTTGTAAGTCTTTCTCAGCAGATTATCCTCGGTTATGCCTAGCGGCTTTCGCTGACTCTGTGCTCTAAGATCCCGTACCATTTCGCACAGCGCTGGGAGCAATCCACCTTTCAAGCGCGTAGCGATTTCGAGCTGGCGTATCTTACGGTCTTTGTCCAAGGGGACCGGGTCGCTACTTAACAACTGTCGGCACCCGCCGAGGCTTTGCTTCGATGCAATCCCTCGCAACACCGTGGTACCTTGCTCATTGATCGGAACCCAAACGACGGGACCACCCGTAGCAACCTCATAGTACAGCCGCACCTTTTCGCCGGCGAATCGCTGTTTAGTGAGTGTCCTGACCGTACCCACCCCATAGACGGGGTGGACCACTTGATCTCCGATCTGGAATTGCATGATAACCTCCGATGCTACACCGTGCTGGCTGTATTTGCGTCGATTCAGTATCGATGCTGGGAGTCACACGTCTCTACAAACCTGCGGAACTCAGCGCAAGAAATGCCGCCTACCGAAACCGAGGGCAGGCGACCAAAACTAGACGCGAATCCTATCGAGCGCGACCTTATCCTATTGAGGATTAGCCGATCGGAACAGGCGCAGTCACCAATGCCGGCAGTGGAACACTCTCCGGTCTCTGCGCTAACGTCGCCAACTCCGCTCCGTCAATCGTCTCCGCGACGATCAAGCGAGCGGCGATCGCGTCCAACGCATGGCGATTGGTGGTTAGCACTTCTGTTGCTTTCGCATGCGCCGTGGTGATCATCCGCATGATTTCTTCGTCGATCTGCCGGGCAACCTGCTCACCGTAATTTCGCTGCTCGGAAATCTCGCGCCCCAAGAAGACCATCTCTTCGTGCGCGCCGAACGTGCGCGGACCGAGCGCTTCGCTCATCCCATACCGCATCACCATCGCGCGGGCAAGCTTCGTCGCATTCTCCAAGTCATCCGCTGCGCCAGTCGTCGTGTCGCCGAAAACAATTTCTTCTGCCGCGCGTCCGCCGAGAACTCCGGCGAGATCGTCCATGAGCTTGGAGCGCCGCTGTAAGTAGCGATCATCTTCCGGCAAGTGCATCGTGTAACCCAGCGCCGTCCCGCGCGAGATAATCGACACCTTGTACACCGGGTCGCAATTCGGCAGCATCTGCATGACGAGCGCATGCCCCGCTTCGTGGTACGCGATGATGCGCTTTTCCGCTTCGATGATTAGGCGGCTCTTGCGCTCGGGACCGGCAATCACTTTTTCAATCGACTCACGCAGTTCGTCCATCCCCGTCGCCTTTTTGCCGCGCCGCGCCGCAAGGATTGCCGCCTCGTTGACGAGATTCTCAATGTCCGCGCCGGAAAAGCCGGGGGTCAGCTTCGCGACCGCGCCAAGATCCACCTCGGAGACCGGTTTGCCCTTGATGTGAACTCCCAGAATCTGCTTGCGCCCGTTCATGTCCGGGCGATCCAAAATCACGCGCCGGTCGAAACGACCAGGGCGCAAGAGCGCGGGATCGAGAATGTCGGGGCGATTGGTCGCCGCGACGATGATAACGTGCGTGTCGGTATCGAATCCGTCCATCTCGACCAGAATCTGGTTGAGCGTCTGCTCGCGCTCATCGGCGGATCCGCCTACGCCCGCGCCGCGATGCCGCCCGACCGCATCGATTTCGTCCACAAAGACGATGCAAGGCGAATTCTTCTTGGCGTTGTCGAACAGATCGCGCACGCGCGACGCGCCGACACCGACGAACATCTCGACGAACTCGGAGCCGCTGATGGAGAAGAATGGCACGTTCGCTTCCCCCGCGACGGCGCGCGCCATCAGCGTCTTGCCGGTGCCCGGCGGTCCGATGAGCAGCACGCCCCTGGGAATGCGCGCGCCGAGCGCGGTGAACTTGGCTGGCTCTTTCAGGAATTCTACAACTTCTTGCAATTCCTGTTTCGCTTCGTCCACCCCGGCGACATCGGCAAAGGTAATCGTCGGTTTGTCGGCGGAGGCCGCACGCGCGCGCGATTTGCCAAACGACAGGGCTTGATTGGTACCGCCTTGGGTGCGACGCAGCATGAAAAAGAGCAGCGCGCCAATTAAGATCAGCGGCAGAAATTCAATGAGGAGCAGTAGAAGGTTGCTCCATGACGACGGTTGCTCGTACGTAATCTCCACCGCGGCGATTTTGTCGAGCGGCACGCCCAAGTTATTCAACGTATTCTCGACGCCGCTATCCCCGGCTGCCTTGACGGACGTTGCCGTGGTGCCATCTCGGTACGTGATGTTGAGCAGCGTGTCATTCACAGAGATTTTCTTGACGGTGCCCAACTGTACATCTTGTCCCAGTTGGCTGATTGGGATCACGGTGGGTGGCTTGGACCATGGAGAAAAGTAGAAATAGACCACCGCCGCCGCGGCGACGAGCAGCAGAAAGGCGAGTCCGAAGCGGACCCATTTATTCTGGTTCATTTTGATATTGCCTTACTCATATCCGGTGGAGTAACAAGACTCCAGACGAGAAGGACAGGCATCGTCGAGCGAACTGTTTGCCCAGCGATGCCTGTTCTGAAAGCACGATGGATTCGAATTGCGAGCGCGCGATTTAGTAGCGATTCCGGTTGCCGCCGCCACCATAACCGCCGCGCGAACCACCGCGGTCTTCCTTCGGGCGCGCAAAGTTGACCGTCAGGCGACGACCGTCCAGTTCATGCTCGTTGTACATTTCAATCGCCTTTTGGGCTTCCACTTGCGTTGCCATTTCGACAAAGCCAAAACCTTTGGGACGCCGTGTATCGCGATCCATAATCATCGCGACTTCCGTGATCGCGCCGGCTTGGCTGAATAACTCGCGCAGTTGTTCCTCGGTAACGTTGTAAGACAGGTTGCCGACGTACAGTTTTGATTCCATTTGGAATCTCCTTGGGGTTGGAAAAGTCCAGTACGTGGCATGGACGATTCATTTGAATAGATGACGTGCAAGCCGACTCCACGTCTTTGGCAGATGACACGCATTTTAAGAGCGATAAAAAAAAGACGCCGCCCGGGTCTTATTGTTCGGGCGGCGTAAATAGACCATATTTACTTGTCGTAACCACTCACACTATACCACAGTTTGCCGATATAAGCAAACGCGGTTTCCAGTCTCAGCCCATCATGACATTAACCTCATGCTGACCACCGTCGCTCAAGAGAGGAATGTCATTTCCGGGCAATGCCTTTCCATCGAGCGTCACCCGCTTGACGCCGCGATTGACGCCGGACGGGTTGTCCACCCGAATCTGAAAAGTCGTTGCACCCACGCGGTATGTCACCCGATAGTTCTGCCAATGCTTGGGAATGCACGGGTTGATTTGCAGGGTCTGCCCCATTCGGCGGATACCCAGGATGGCTTCGAGTCCCAGGCGATACATCCAACCGCTTGAGCCGGTGTACCACGTCCAACCACCGCGACCGATGTGAGATGGCGCGCTGTATACATCCGCCGCGACGACATACGGCTCCACCACA
>DAIDTM010000446.1 GCA_027457205.1 Anaerolineae bacterium
TTGACGATTTGATTCTGTGGCCGTTGCGGTGGCTCACGGAGCACCCCGAGGCGCGGGAGGCGTGGCAGCAGCGCATACGGTTTCTGCTCGTCGACGAATTCCAGGACACGAACCGCGCGCAGTTGCTGCTGGTCAAAGCGCTCGTAGGGGAGTCCGGGAATGTGTTTTGCGTCGGCGACGACGACCAGTCGATCTACGGTTGGCGCGGCGCGGACATCGCCAACGTGACGGACTTTCCGACGCACTTTCCCGGCGCCAAGATCCTCGCGCTTGAACAAAACTATCGATCGCGGAGTCCGATCTTGTCGGTGGCCAACGCGGTGATGGAGGGTGTCCCGCGGGCTTTTCCCAAGCGCTTGTTCACCGAGCGGACGGGCGGCGACCGGGTGCACGTCGTGACGTGTGATTCAAGCGAGGGCGAAGTAAAGTACGTCACGGACGCCATCCAGAAGCTTGTGAACACGGGATCCCGCAAGCGGGACATCGGTGTGTTGTACCGCAGCAACCAGCTCTCCCGGGGCCTCGAAGAGTCCCTGCGGCTCGCCAACATTCCCCATCGGATGATCGGTGGAACGTCGGTGTACGAACGTCGCGAGGTCAAAGACCTCCTGGCGTACCTGCGTCTCGCGGTGCACCCCGGCGACGAGATCGCTTTTCGCCGCGTGGTGAACTACCCCGCGCGTGGCGTCGGAGACGTCACCCTGGCCCGCATCGAGCGCTTTGCCCTGGCGCGGGACCATTCCCTGTTTGCGTCCCTCGCCCAGGTGGACACCCTGACGGAGATTCCACACGGGGCGCGGGACGGTTTGTGTACTTTTGCGGCCATTGTCACCGCCGCCCGGGAGAAGCTTGAAAAGTCGGTTCCGCTTGCGGAGGTGGCCCGGGCGGTCGCGGGGGCGGCGCGGACTGCACCGACGTCGCGGTCACGATGGGCGTCAAGGTGGCGCGCGGCGTCAGCGTCGCCTGGGCGACATTCGACGGCTGGGACGCCGAGTTGTTAAGGAAACCTGGCACAACGATAAGAAAAGCGGCAAAGGCGGCGATGACCGCCAGAATCCATAGAATCGTTTCTAGGAAAGGAATCCGTGAGAAAAGTTCGTCCAACCATCGCTCCGATACACAAGTCTCCAACCGGTCATACGACTAGTTCGTCTGCGGCGCGCGGCTGCGCGTTTTGTCCTGAGAAGAATAATAGTCATAGTAATAGTATCCCGAGGCGCGGCGCGCTGTGAGTCTATTGAGAACTACGCCGTAGACCTTGACTTTGGTTTTACTCAGCGTCTCCACTGCGCGGCGGCAGACATCGCTGCGCGTTCGTCCCGAATCGATCACCAGCACCGCGCCGGAACAACGCGATCCCAGGATACTCGCGTCGGCGACCGCCAGCACCGGCGGCGAATCCAGAATTAGCATATCTGCCTGTTCGCGCAGACTTGCTAGGATCCCGTTCATCTGCTTCGAGTCCAACACCTCGGCAGGGTTGGGTGGCAGCGGTCCGCTGGTGATGACGCTAAGACCCTCCACCTCCGTTGGCTGCAAAACGCTCGCGAGCGTCGGCGCGTCGCCCAGGAACAGACTGCTGATACCCACTTCGTTGGATAGACCAAAGACCTGGTGCAAAGTAGGACGGCGCAGGTCCGCATCGATGATGATGACCCGGCGACCGCCCTGCGCCAGCGTGACGGCGAGATTGGCGGCGGTGGTCGTTTTGCCTTCGCCCGGACCCGCGCTGGTCACCAGCAACGCGCCGGAAGGATTCTCGATGCCGGTGAAACGCAAGTTGGTGCGCAACACGCGGTACGCTTCCGCAATCGGCGAGCGCGGATGTTTCAATGTAATCAAGCTGTCCGATAGATTTCGCATGCTGGCGATGCGCGTAATCGCGCCGAGCGTTGGAAAATTCAAAACGCGCTGGACGTCGTCCGCATCTTTCACCGTGTCGTCGAGGTATTCCAGCAACAGCACCGCCGCGCCGGAGAGAACGATCCCGGCAATCGCCGCCAGCAGCACATTCTGCGGAATATTCGGGCTGACCGGCGTCGTGGGCTCCTGCGCCGGCACCAGTTCGGTCAAGAATAGGTTTTGCGCGTTATTCAGCAATCCCGACAGATTAGCATAAGTGGTCTGCCAATTGCTGATGTTGGTCTGGAGCGCCGAGATGCGGCTGTTCAAGTCGCTGACTTTTTTGGGATCGGTCTCCAGCGCCGCCTGGTTCGACAAGTTGTTCAGCGTCTTTTGGTTCGATTCGATCTGCAACTTGAGCTGCGCCAACTGCGCCGTGACAAACGCCTGTTGATCTTCGACTTGTTTCTGCTGCGCGCTGATGGGACCTTTGAGAGACAGCTGATGCGCGACTTCATCGGCAATCGCTTTTGCCTCTTTGGGATTTCCATCTGTCGCGCTGATTTTCAGCAGCTGACTGCCGACCGCCTGAGCGGAGACCTTAAAATACAGCGTCTGCCACGGATCGGGCCAGTTGATCGCTTCCGCCGTGCCTTGCAGGATCTGCGGCTGCGTCGCGAGCAGAGCATACGCTTGCGCGAGAAAACCCTGGCTTTGCACATCCAGCGCGCTTTGGCCGGGATTCTGAAGCACCTGCCCCACCAAAACGGTCGTATCGGCTTGATAGGTGGGGGGAATCCGAAGACTATACACGTAACTCGACGCCGCCGCGAGCGCGCTCGTCAGAATGATGAGCCAAGCCCATTTCCGCAGAAGACCAAAATATTGGCGTAGTTCCACTGAAACCTCAAGCGGGATATAGGAAAAAGGTACTACCCCGCGCCACTGATTCTACACTACTTGCCGCGCTTTGTCTAGACCGGTCGCGAGGGCAAGCAACATCCATAACACAATGCTCGATTTAGCCGTGCCCCATACAATCGTGTCGCCTAATCCATGCACGATAATGATCGTCAGCGCGGCGAGGACCGCGATGGCGAGGTGACGTTCAAAGCCGGCGCGGAAGGCACGCCACGCCGCCCACAACGCCGCGCCGAGCAAGGCGACAAAAGCCGCGAGTCCAAAGATACCCGTATCGAGCGCGACTTGCAGAAACAGATTGTGCGTGTGCGGCGCGACGAAACCCGGATGCGCCGGCGAATACGGCGCAGCAAACGGCGCTACGCGCGGATACGCGCCCAGACCAATTCCCAGGATCGGCGACTGACGGATGAGATTCACCGATTGCGCCCACATGTCTTGCCGCTCGATGAGCGTCCCGCCGGTCGGCGTACCGATCTTACCGTAGAAAAGTTGCGCTGGCGAAGGTCCGCCGCGCGCTTGATTGATGTAGAGCACGACCAGCAACCCAATCGGAATCAGCGGCAGAAACCAACGATTGTACAGCGTAATCCAAATCGCCAAACCCGCGCCGAGAGCGAAGAGCGCGCCGCGCGATTGCAGCAACAAAAGCATACCGACGGCTGGAACGAGCGTCGCCGCGCCCAGCACGCGTCCGCGCCGTTCGCCCCGCGCGATGAGTGCCAGCGCCACGGGCACGATCGGCGCCAGCGCGCCTGCCAGAATATTCGGGTTCGTCAGTTTGGGCAGATGGGGCCAAACCGTTTCGTAAAAGAACGGAATGCCATAGACCTTGTCTGGACTCCACGTCACGGTGAACGGCGCAACCAGAGCCGCGAGAATTCCAAAGATCGCCAGGGCTGCCGCGCCGCGCCACAGATCGGACGCGGACTCGATCTTGTCTACCAGCACGAAGAAAATCGCAACGCTCGCCATCACCTGTCCGCCGGTCAACACGGCGAGATCGGGTGCGGGTGAGTACACCAAACCGACCGCGACCATGACCAGCAGGACCAGGATCAGAAAATTCACTCGCGTGACGGGCGCCGGGCTGCCCGCGGAGATCCATCGACACAGGTACAATCCGAGCGCCGCAATGAATCCGAGCATCATCCAGGGCGACGCAAACAGCAGTAACGCGGCAATCGGAATACCGAGCCAGCCCGAGTTCCAGGTGACGGTTTGCGCGAATCGCCGGATCAGAATGGGCAACCGGGAACCTCAGTTACACAGAAAACGCGGCATCGAGCAACCGCACGCAATTCTTGAGTTCGTCGCGAATCGCTTCCGGCGTCGCGCCGTTCCCGGTAAATTCGACCAGCCCATCGATCCGTTGATCGAGCTGCGCCGAGTCAAGCCCGCCCGCGCGGCGGATCCGAAAGATCGATTGATGGTCGGTCGGAATCTTCTCTTCCTCGTCGCTGACCAATTCTTCACTGAGTTTCTCGCCCGGTCGCGGTCCCACGTATTCGATGGCAATGTCCCGCCCGGGCCGCAGCCCGCGCGCGCGAATCATCCGCTGCGCGAGATCGGCAATCGACACGGGCACGCCCATATCGAGAACGTAAATGTCGCCG
>DAIDTM010000447.1 GCA_027457205.1 Anaerolineae bacterium
GCGTTCGGCATCGCCAAGTCGTACGCCGAATTCGCGCAAGCCGCGGAGCAGATTCTCCGGCGATGGCTGCTCAACTCCGCCGCGCGGACGCGCGACGCGATTCTCGACCGCTACGCTTTTCCGGAATCCTGGCTTGACGAAACGCTCGCGCGGCTCGTCGCGTCGCACGAAATCGCGAAAGGTCATTTCACCCCAGCCACCGAACCACCCAACGACCAAACCACCGAACCACCTGACGAATACTGCGACGCGCGGAACTTGACGCAGATCCACCGCCGCACGCTGACGCTGCTCCGCAAAGAAGTGCAGCCGGTTTCGTTATTTGTCTACGCCGATTTTCTCGCGCGCTGGCAGCATCTGCACGATCGACTCTCCGGCGCGAATGGAGTGCGCGGCGTGATGGAGCAACTGCGCGGCGTCGCACTGCCGGAATCGATTTGGGAACGCGAGGTCTTGCCCGCGCGGCTGGTCGATTTCGACGCGGGCGATTTGAACGCGCTGTGCCAGAGCGGCGAACTCGTCTGGGTCGCGCAAAAGAGCCGCGCGCGATTCTTCTTCCGCGGCGAAGGCGCGGTGTTCCTGTCCGCGCCGGACGAATCGGCGCTGAGCGCGGACGCGCGCAATATTTACGACTTCTTGAAATCTGAAGGCGCGTCGTTCACACAAGATTTGGAATCGGCGTTTGGACGAACGTTCCTACACGCCGCGCTGATCGAACTCGTCGCCGCCGGTCTCATCACAAACGACACGCTGGACGCGATGCGCGCCGCGGTAGAGACGACCCGCCGGGTCGTCTATACGGAACAAACGGAATTGGAATCCGAACTTGCGGCGCGACTCGCGCAAACGCCGCGCTCGCTCACGCGCAGTCGATATTACGACGCCAAGCGCCGCGTCGCCAAACGCTTGCGCGCGGAACCACCATCGATCCAATGGCAGGGACGCTGGTCGCTCGTTCATCGCGCCGCCGTGCTGGGACAGTTCAGCGACGACGAACGCGCAGACAGACTCGCGCGCGTGTTGCTCGCGCGCTACGGCGTCGTCACGCGCGAAAGTCTGGAGCGCGAAGACATCGCCAGCGAGTGGGCGCGCGTCTACCCGGTTTTTCAGCGTCTGGAGATGCGCGGCGAGATTCGGCGCGGTTATTTCATCGAAGGACTGGGCGGCGCGCAGTTCGCGCTGCCGGACGCGGTTGAGCAGTTGCGCGCGCTAGAAGGTGCGACGCACTTGCCAAGTGCGTAGCACGTCGAATTGTTCATCGTCCTCAACGCGGCAGACCCGGCGAACATTTTCGGCGGCGAAGTGGGCAACGCGCCGCGATTCGCGCGCGTGGCATCGACGCAGATCGTCCTGTCGCGCGGCGAGCCGGTTCTCGTCGCGGAAGACAACGGCGAACGTATCACCGCGCGCGGCGATGCCAGCGCCATCGAGCGCGCGCTGCGCGCGTACCTCGCGCGTCCGAACGCGCCGCGCCACGTCGTGATCGAGCAATGGAACGGCGCGAGTGTGCTGGGAAGCGCGGGCGAATCGATGCTGCCATCGCTCGGTTTTGCGCGCACGCCGAAGGGGATGGAAAAATAGAACAGACGGAGGACGGACGACGAAGGACGGAAGAACCTGTTTCCGTCATCCGTCTTTCGTCATCCGTCATAGGTTTTCAGATGACTCAAACCAAAATCGTTTTAATCGGCGCGGGCAGCGCGAGTTTCGGCGTGAATACGCTCGCCGATCTGTTCGCGCAGCGCGCGCATCTGCGCGGCAGCCACCTGGCGCTGTGCGATGTCGATGGCGCGCGGCTCGCGCGCATCACGCGTCTTGCCGAAAAAATGAACGCGGCGACGGACGCCGATTTCAAAATTTCCAGCGCGACCGATTGCCGCGATGTTTTACCCGGCGCGGAATTTGTGATCGTCTCGGTCGAGGTCGATCGCATCGCACACTGGAAACTCGATTGGCAGATTCCGCTCCAGTACGGCATCCGCCACGTCCTCGGCGAGAATGGCGGACCGGGCGGGTTGTCGCACGCGCTGCGAACGATCCCGCTCGTCCTCGACCTCGCGCGCGAGGTGGAGCGGCTCGCGCCAGACGCGTACCTGCTTAACTTTACAAATCCGCTCGCGCGCGTCATGCTCGCCGTCACGCGCTACACGCGGCTCAAAAGCATCGGTTTATGCCATCAGGTCAACAAGGGCTATTACATCGTCGCGTATGTGCTGGGGCTGACGCCGCGGCTCGCCAGTCATTTTCCACCGCCCGCGCTCGCGCGCGAGCTGAAAGAAAAGATCGATCTCCAGACGGCGGGACTGAATCACGTCACGTGGATTCAGGAGATCCGCGAGCGCGCGACCGGGCAAGACCTCTATCCGGCTTTTCGCGCGCGGCTGCTCAACTTCGATCCGACCTTCGAGCCGTTGTCGCGCCGTCTGCACAAGGCGTTCGGGCTGTTCCCGGCGACCGGCGATGGGCATGTCGGCGAATATTTTTCGTACGCATACGAGACGAGCGATTTGAAGGGGTACGATTACGACCAGTACGCGGCGGAAGGCGCGACATTGGACGCGCGCGTCGAGCGCGCGATCACGGACTCGGACGCGCTGAAAGAATTCCTGAACTGGGAATCCGCCGAACGCGCGGCGAGTATCGTTGCTGGCATCGTCAACGACTGGCACAGTTATGAGGTGACGGTGAATGTCGTGAACCACGGCGCGCTGCCCGGCTTGCCGGACTGGGCGGTCGTCGAAGTACCGGGCGTCGTGAGCGCGAACGGCGTGACGCCACTACGCGTGCCCGCGCTGCCGCCGGCGATCACAGCGATGCTGAATCAGCAAGCCGCGATTCAAGACTGCGTCGTACAAGCCGCGGTGCACGGCGACCGGCACGCCGCGCTGCAAGCGCTGCTCCTCGATCCGCTCATCACGAGTTACGCGGACGCAGAAAAACTGCTCGACGAATTGCTCAGCGCGCACGCGGACGCGCTGCCGCAGTTCAACAATCCGCCGGCGTAGGGAACGGACGCCGTTCCGTTCCCTACCGTGAAATGGTCACAAAACGAAAATCGGTTATAATACCGTCACACGCCTCACTGGAGATTTCACAGATGAAATTCCCGCGTCGCAGCGGAGTGCTCCTGCACCCAACCTCGCTTCCCGGACGTTTTGGCATCGGCGACTTGGGCGACGCCGCGTACCGCTTTGTCGATTTCCTAACCGCCGCGCGGCAGTCGTACTGGCAGATGCTGCCGCTCAGTCCGACCGGCTATGGCGATTCGCCGTACCAGACGCTTTCCGCGTTCGCCGGCAATCCAATGCTGATCAGCCCAGAGAAATTGGTTGAAAGCGGTTATCTCTCTGAAGGCGATCTGGGCGATGCGCCGAATTTTCCTAACGACAGCGTCGATTTCGGTCCGGTGATTCGATACAAAACCGCGCTGCTCGACCGCGCGTTCGCGAATTTCCGCGCGCGCGGCGCAGTCGCCGCGTTCGCGCAGTTTTGCGATGAGCAGGCGTTTTGGCTCGACGATTTCGCGCTGTTCATGGCGTTGAAAGAGGCGCACGCGCTGCGCCCCTGGCACGAGTGGGAACGCGAACTCGCGACGCGGCAGAAACGTGCGCTGACCCGCGCGCGAAAATCGCTGGCAGACGAAATCGAAAAGCAAAAGTATTGGCAGTGGCTTTTCGCGGAACAATGGCTCGCGGTCAAACGATACGCGAACGCGCGCGGCATCCGCCTGATCGGCGACATTCCGATTTTTGTCTCGGACGACAGCGCGGACGTGTGGGCAAACACCCATCTTTTCAATTTTGATGCCGACTTGCGACCGACGGTTGTCTCCGGCGTGCCGCCGGATTATTTCAGCAAGTTGGGGCAGTTGTGGGGGCATCCGCTTTATCGCTGGAAGGAAATGGCGAAGGATGGCTACGCGTGGTGGATCGCGCGGTTTCGCGCCGCGTTCGCCTACGCCGACGTGGCGCGCATCGATCATTTTCGCGGGTTTTACAATTACTGGGAGGTGCCGGCAGGCGCACCGAACGCGGTCAAGGGACGCTGGCGGCGCGGTCCGGGCGCAGACTTGTTTCGCGCGGTTGCCGGCGCGCTTGGCGAGCTGACGATCATCGCGGAAGACCTGGGCGATTTTGACGCCGAGTCGCGCGCGGGCGTAGACGCGCTGCAAGCGGAATTTGGATTTCCCGGAATGAAGGTGGTGCAATTCGGTTTTTCGTCCGGTCCCAGCGATCCATTCCTGCCGCACAACTTTACGCGCGATTTCGTCGCGTACACCGGCACGCACGATAACGATACCGCGGTCGGCTGGTACCAGGTCTCGTCGACCGAAGGCGAGCGCGATTACGCGCGCAAGTACATGCGCTGCGACGGTTCGGATATCGCATGGGACTTGATCCGACTGGCGTGGTCGTCGGTCGCGCAGACGGCGATGACGACCGCGCAGGATTTGCTGGCGCTGGGGCACGCCGCGCGGATGAATATGCCCAGCACCGTCGGTCCGCCGAACTGGTGCTGGCGCGTTCTGCCCGGCGCGTTGAACGACGCGATTGCCGCGCGGCTGTTGGAGCTGACCGCGATTTACGGACGGACGCCGTAGAGACGACCCGCCGGGTCGTCTCTACATGCGACACGGGTTGACGAAATGACCTTCTCTCGATGCGATGAATTGCGCCTGAGCGAATCGAGCGAGGTCGTTTTGTTTTTCAAGGCGCGACCGTTGAACCGCAGCGATCGAACCCACACGTCGAGATTTGTAAATTTTGCGGAGAGGGCGGATAATAGAATTGAAAACTCGATCATCCGATAGACCGGGAGATTCGAAAATGCCCAAGTCTGGCGTGCCCATCAAACGAATTGCCATTAGCACCGGCGGCGGCGACGCGCCCGGCTTGAACGCGGTGATCCGCGCCGTCGTGCTCGCCGCGCTCAATCGCGGGTGGGAATGTTACGGCATCCGCGAAGGTTTCAACGGACTCCTTTTGCCAGAGCAGTTCGTCGAAGGCGGCATCGTTCGTTTGACGCGCGAACGCGTGCGCGGCATCACGCATCTGGGCGGGACGATCATCGGCACGACGAATCGCAACAATCCGCTGGCTTACCCCATCAAGGACAAGGACGGCACGATCAAGGAAATCGACCGGACGGACGAATTGGTGCGCGCGTTCGCGCTGCATCATCTCGACGCGCTCGTCACCGTCGGCGGCGACGGTTCGATGACGATTGCCAAGGTCTTGGCGGAAAAATGTCTGCGCGTCGTCGGTGTGCCCAAGACTATCGACAACGATCTCGACAAGACGGTGGTCACGTTTGGTTTCGACACCGCGGTTGCGTTCGCGACCGAATGTCTGGACCGATTACATTCGACCGCCGCGTCGCACGGTCGCGTGATGGTCGTCGAAGTGATGGGGCGCTATGCCGGCTGGATCGCGCTGAACGCCGGCGTGTCTGGATCGGCGGACGTGATCCTCATTCCGGAAATTCCGTACGATTTGCATCAGGTCGTCGATAAAATCCGGGAGCGCGATGCGCAGAGCCAGAATTTCACGATCGTCGTGGTCGCCGAAGGCGCGACACAGAAAGGCGGTGCGGTGTCCGTCCGCGAAAAGGAAATCGGACACGCGGAGCGCCTCGGCGGCATTGGCGAAAAGGTGGCGCAGGAGCTGCATGCGTTGACCGGCAAAGAGACGCGCGTCGTCGTACTCGGTCATCTCTTGCGCGGCGGCAGCCCCACGCACTCGGATCGCTTGACCGCCCTGCGGTTCGGCGCGGCGGCGGTGCGCGCGCTGGAAGAAGGGCAGTCGGGCATCATGGTCGCGCTCGATCCGCCGAACGTGAATTATGTGCCGCTGGACGAAGCGACGCGCCGGATGAAGACCGTGCCGCTTGACTGCGACACGATCCTGACCGCGCGCGATCTGGGGATTTGTTTCGGAGATTAATCTTTCATCTCGAGGAGGAGATGATGCGAAACCAGGGTCAACTGTTCGCCGGCAGTCTGCTCATTTTCTTCGGGCTGCTGTTTCTGATCGGCACGTTGTTCAACATCAATGTTTGGGCGTTCTGCTGGCCCCTCGGATTGATTCTGCTCGGTGTGTGGATTTTGCTGCGTCCGCAATTCAATCCGAACACGCCGGTCAACATGACGCCGCTCGGCAGCGTCCGGCGCGAGGGCGCGTGGCGCGTTG
>DAIDTM010000448.1 GCA_027457205.1 Anaerolineae bacterium
GATCGACGCGGGACTGGTGGACGAGGTGCGCGCGTTGGTCGCGCGCGGCTATTCCACTGACGCGCCGGCGATGAGCGGGTTGGGTTATCGGCAGATAGAATTATTTTTGCGCGGCAGCATTTCGCTGGACGAAGCCGTTCGTTTGCTCAAGCGCGACACGCGCCGGTTCGTGCATCACCAGTACAGTTGGTTTCGCCTGGACGATCCGCGCATTAACTGGTTCGATTTGTCGACCGCGAAGGACGAGGACATCCGCGAAAGCGTTGCCAGGTTTGTCGATTTGACATCCAACAATTCTGTGATAGAATAAGAACATCGGTTCTAAAACTTGTTAGAGCGCTCAACCTGAAAGGAGGATTCAAATGACACGCGAAGAATTACTGGCGCTCTGTCGTAGGGCACGCGATGTGGGTTCGGTCAAGCACGAAGATTTTATCGATTACATCGTCGTCCTGGAATCACGGCGCAAGGTGGATGACGAATGGCAGACGACCGAGCACGCGTATATGGCGGTGGACGGCAAGCTGGCGATGGCGAACGAGGATCATCGTCAGCAGGGCAAGCGGCTCGATTTCGCCGAGCCGAAAATCTTGCTCGATAACCCGGACCAACTCACGCTGCAGGTCACGGTGACGAGCGAAGTCTACGGCACGCGGCACGGCATCGCGACGAGCCGCAAGAAGGGCGGGACGACCGCCGAACGTGAATTTCCGTGGGAGGTCGCGGAGACCTCGGCGATTGGGCGGGCGCTTGCGGCGATGGGCTACGGGCTGATTCCCGGCGCGGGCTTGGCGAGCGCGGAGGATATGCTGCGCGCGAGCGCGGCAGCGCCGTCCGACAAAGAGCGCGGGGCGGCGCGTCGCGTCGTGCTGATGACGGCGAACCAGCGCAACAAGTTGATCGAGATGTACCGCGAGCGGCACGGCGGCTCAGAGTCCGAGGTGTTGCAAGGGCTGGACGCGCTGTTCCAGAGCGCGTTCAAGCACACGATGAGCGAGGCGACGATGGAGGAAGCGTCCAAAGTCATTGGTCAGTTCATCGCGCAGAAAGGCGAGCGCGCGAAAAAGACGTGACGAGCGACACGTGAAAGAGTTCCAGAAGGCGCAGAAGACCATCCTCTGCGCCTTCTCTTTTTGGCTTTTGCCGTCGCCGCTCGCCGCACGCGTCTTGTGTATCGCAAGTTCCATAAGATATTGACAACGACGCCAAAATATTGTAGAATGTTGCAAGATCGAGCAAGGCAAAGCGAGGTGGAGTGTGGCGTTGAAACGTGAGTTACTGACCACCAACGAGGTGGCGGAACTGCTGGGCATCAGCCCATTCACGATTCGCCGCTATATTCAGTTGCGCAAGCTCAAAGCGGTGAAGCTGGAAGGCAGTTATCGCGTGCGCCGAGCGGACCTCAAGCAATTCCTCAAGGCGCGCGAAATCGAAACCGAAGAGGAGTTGGCGGCGCTGGAGACGGATCCGGACGAAGAACAAGACGCGTCGCCGCGCCGCGTCACCCCGTCGATCAAAACAGTCCGCGCCTCGCGCAAACCGGCAAGTCCATCGAAACGCGCGCGCACGCGCGTGCCAGGTCAGGTAGGGCGGAGCAAGCCGCCCCAAGCGAGAGACCGAAAGGAGCAATGATGCACACTGATTTTCGAAAGACGTTCATCTCCCTCGCGCTCATCGTCCCGTTGGTCATCGGCATCGCGCTGGTCGCCGCGCCGGGCGCGTCCGCCGAGTCGCCGATCGTGCATGTCGTCGGATGGGGCGATACGATGTTCTCCATTGCGTATCGCTACGGCACGAGCGTCAACGCGATTCTGCAAGCGAACAATCTGCGGGACGCCAATTTCATCTGGGTCGGCGAACGGCTGATGATTCCGGGCAGCGCCTCGCCGTTGCGGTGGTCTTCATCGACGTATGTGGTGCAAGCCGGCGATACGCTCTTTTCGATTGCGACGCGCAATGGTATGACGGTGAACGCGCTGATGCAAGCGAACGGTCTCTACAATTACTGGATCTATGCCGGACAGACGCTCCGCATTCCGGGACCCGTCGCGCCGCAGCCCATCCCGCAGCCGATTCTACGACCACAACCACAAGGGGCGTATTACATCGTCCGCCCCGGCGATTATCTTTCGATCGTCGCGTACCGGTTTAGTTCATCGGTCTATTCGATTCAAATCGCGAACCAACTGCCGAATTCATCGTTCATCTGGGTCGGTCAGCGCCTGTTCATCCCGGGCGGCGTCGCGCCGGTAAATTCGCCGATCTACACTCCGTTGCCGCCGGTCTATCCACCGCAGTCCGTCCTTCCGTCGATTTTGCCGCTGAACATCGCGCCGACCGCGACGCCGCTGCCGCCGGTCGCCCTGGTCGCGCCGACACCGCTGCCGCCGGTGGCTTTCGTCGCGCCGACGCCGTTGCCGCCGGTGGTCGCCAATGGCTCGGGCATTTGGCAAGCCGTGTTGATTACGGACACCGTCGGCAATGGACCCTGCTCGCTCGGCGCGTTTGTGGATGGCAAAACGGACTGGCCCGTAGTCGTCGCAACGACGGATGGCAGCTGGATCAGCGATCCAAAGTACACCGGCAACAAACCGGAACGCGGACCCTACTACGTCGAGTTCGCGCATTCGTGCACCGGCATCTGGCGCGTGATCCCGCTGGGTCTCAACACCTACGCCGATGTGCAGCTCAAAGGCGGTCACGCCGAAGTCGAGTTCAGTCAGCGTCCGTAACGAGCGGACACGCTCTCAGCAGAAAATACGAGTCTCAACGAGCGAGACTCGTATTTTTTTGTCCTGATTTGTTTGTCATTGCTGAGCGCAGCGAAGCACCGCGTTCTCCGAATAACGAGACACTTCGCTTTGCTCAGGGTGACAGTTGAAAAAAGCGCAGACTGTGATCGTGCTCCGCATAGAAGAGTCGCCCCTACGCGAGCGATTTCAGAAACTCGCGCACCGCGGCGTTGAACGCGTCCGGCGCTTCGAAATTCGAGAGATGCGCCGCGCCGGGAATCGATACGAGCCGCGCGCCGTGAATCGCGTCGCGCATCGCCTCGGATTCTTTCGGTGGAATCAGAGTGTCCTCTGCGCCGGTGACGATTAGCGTAGGCGCGGCGATCTCCGCGAGCGTCGGCGTCGAGTCGGGGCGGTCGCGCATCGCCATGAGCGCGGCGACGACGGCATCGACCGATTGCCGCGCCATCATCGCGCGCGCCGCCTTCGCAACGTCTGGTCGCTCGGCGGCGGTTTTCGGCGTCAGCATCTTCGGCAGCATCTTGTCGCCGACCGCGCCGGCGCCTTG